>CAYWGY010000118.1:4338-8327 GCA_964458055.1 uncultured Acidimicrobiaceae bacterium
CATGCGAGCGCCAAAGCCGACGTTGTCGTTTACGGTTAGCCACTCGAAGAGTGCACCCTGCTGGAAGACCATGCCCCGTTCCTGGCCCGGTCCGCTGATCGGATCGTCACCCAACCTGACCACTCCCGACGTGGGCGCCAGGAATCCCGCCGCGATGTTCAAAAGGGTGGTCTTTCCGCAACCGGAGGGACCCAGGAGGGTGAGCAAGCGACCCGGTTCAAGAGTGAAGCTGATGTCTGAGAGCGCCTCCACCTGGCCGCCGTCGGGAAGTTCGTATATCATGCCGACATGCTCAAGGACCAGAGGATGGTCCGTGCTTGACTCGTGAGTCACGCCTTCCTCGGAGCGTTCGAAGCGGACTTCGGGGCGACTGAGGACGAACCAAGCCCGGCCTATCAACAGGGCAAAGCCCAGAAGCGTGAGGTAGACGATCGCAGAGCCCGAGCGGACCGCAAAGGCCACGGCTGTCGATCCTGCCGCCGTTATCCCCAGTGCCAGCCATAGCAGGTACACCAGCGAGGCCTGACGATCTTCGTCGCCCCGTCGGTAGGTCATCACCAATGCCAGCAGGCCGGCGCCCCCCGCCAAGGCAACCAGTGGTTGCCACCAAGCGGAATCGTCCTGGACCAGCAGCACCAAACCTGCCACAAGGGCGGCGCCCGCCGCAATCTGTCCGATCAGCAAAAGCCCGTCACCGGGCCGCGCGGCCGCATCGGCCAGGGAAAACCGTCCCGACGGGGTCCTCAGCACGTCAGCGACCATAGATACCGAAACCACGGCAGCCACGCCAAGCACAACCCAGGCGAAGACCGCGGCAGCTTCGGCGACACCAGCCGTAAGGAGACCGAAGGCATCGGCTAATCCTTGAACAATTGATTCCATAAGACTCTCCTTCGGACTGTCTGTGACCGGTGGTTCACTCCTTCGGCCGGATTGGAAACCCGCTCTGAGGTCTCACCGGTCACAGACTATTGGATTCGGTTGCTTAGTTGACTGCCTCCAGGAAGCTGGCGTCCACGAAGTCGTCGTAGCTGGCCAGTGAGGTGTCAATCTCACCTTGTTCCACGAAGAAGTCCATCTGCTCCTTCATGACCTGTTGCACAGTCCCGCCGAGCCACGCAGCGGAGAGTTGCGCGTCTTTCTCCGGGAAGGAGAACGCATCCAACAGCGCGATGGTCGAAGGTCGATCCATACCGGCAGCTCCGGCGATGGTGTCGATGAACGGATCCCGGTTGTTGTTGTATGCCCGGTTGGCGTCCTCGGTCACCTGTAGGAAGGCGGTGATCATATCCGGATAATCGGCGGCGAAGGTACCCGTGGTCGAGATGATGTCGAACACCCTGATTCCTATGGCTTCCTGCTCGGAACCGGTCATCACCAGGTTGCCGCCATCGGCAATCATCTGGTTGACCGCCCCGCCGAAGGCGCAGGCCATTGCGACATTGCCGGAGTCGAGCGCCGCTACTGCCGCCGGACCGCCTTCCGACTGGATCAACTCGACGCTGTCGAGATCGACCCCGAGGTGCTCAAGCATCTTCAGCAGTTTGAAATGGGTTACGTTACCCAGCGGGGTGTAAATGCTCTGGCCAGCCAGAGTCTGGGCGGCATTTTCCTTGGTGACACCGTAATCGGGGTGCGCCGCACAGTTGTCAGCATCAGCGTAGGACACCGCTATTCCTACCAACAGGAGGTCCGAGCCTCCGGTGACGAAGTTCGCGAAGGGTGTGAGTCCCTGGGAGTAGGAAATGTCGATATCTCCGGCTTCCATCGCCTGGGCCATATCTCCACCGCTGGCGAAGGGGATCCAGTTGACAGAAACGCCGAGTGCCTCGTCATATGTCTTTTCCGCCTGGGCGACCTGGTTGGCGGTCGGCCACTCCAGGAAATAGGCCACGTTGAGTTCATCGAGGGTTTCCGGCCCGTCCTCGCCACAGGCTGCGGCGATCAAACCGATTACCAACAACATCATGATTATTCGCTTCATGAGCGCTTCCTTCCTTGCCCTGTGGGTTCAGGGATCCCGGCGTTACAGATACCCGGTCCAAACGTCCGGACCGACCTCCGACCGGAGGCCGTGATGCGGATCCATGCGAACCTCTCCAGAGGTCCTCTTGAATCACGCAAGCACTGATGACATAGACGCTTGGTTATATGAGAATGCATATTGTTAATAGCCGTTGATGGCCAGTGACGGCCCTTTCGTCCCTTACTTCCACTTGGATGTAGCGTGTTTGTAACAGCCTAGCCACCACATTCAAGGCAAACATCCTTTAAGTCACATCTTTTGACTCACCCTCGCTACCTTCCTCCAATAGACAACGGGTACCCAGCGGGAACACCGCGAGCCACGTCGACTCCCCACTTCGGTCTGTAATCCGCAGGAAGCAACTGCAATTCAGCCGACATGACCGCCGGGACAGCGCCACCACCCCGGCACCGGGGTAGTGGCTCGCAGGCCGGCACGACTGCTGTTATGTCTTGCCAACGCCGGCCAAGGATCCGTCCGACCAAGATGGGCAGCAGGTTTTCAGGGTGGTGCCGGGCAAGGTGGAAGACGAGGAAACGACTTGGCTCACGTTGGTGTATCCTGCCGCCACCAGGATCATGCTGCGGATGATCGGGACGATCTGACCGAACTGGAGTACCGCCTCGCCTCGGCGTTCCGACCGGCCGGATGCACAATCTAGGTCCCCCTACCACACCAGGAGACACCTCCATAGGATTCCACCAGGCGGCGCACTCCGGCCTCCCGAGCCAGTCACGCCAACGCAACCGGGCCGCCGCGCACCCAGCAATCATGCGAGTATCCCCGCGGCGACGGCGACACGGAAGGTTCAACTCTTCCTCCACGAACAAGACGCCCGCAAATGCCGGCACCAACCGTGAGCAGGTGGGTGGGAGGACGTTTTTGATCGCCGTGGCCAAGACGAGGCCGGGACAACCGATGGCAACGAGCAGCCCCTGGACCCATTTACCCTGGTGCTCTTGGATAACTCGTTTTCAAGGACTGGATTGCCCACCAAGACTTGGAATCGAAGGGTACGGTACGGATCCCTCCCTATCCCGATCACTCGTTACGGGACTGACTCCGGACCAGGGGCAGGGCCGCCAAGATGAACGCTGCCAGGGCAAATAGGGCAGAGACATAATAAGCGGTTGCATGGAAGCCCCGACTCTCGTAGAGGTATCCGGCAATCAGGGGCGAAGCCGCCCCCATGAGTGCGCTCCCCACCGAGACCACCGCCAGACCGGTATTGACCGCTGCGGGTTCGACCACATCCAGGACAGATGCGGTGAGAACAGGTTGATCGGGGTAGAGAAAAAGCCCGAGCAGGAACACTGTGGTGGTGAGAGAGATCCCGACATCGAAGACGGTGAGAGCCAGAGCGGCCAGAGAGGACCAAGCCAGACCCGGTATGAGGACCTGCTTTCGTCCTAGCCGGTCGGAGAGATAGCCTGCCAGCGGTTTGGCAACCAGCCCGACCGTGATCAGCATCCCGATGTGCAGTCCTCGCACCGCGGGTCTCATGGCCAGTTGGTTGTCGAGGTACAGCGGCATGACGGATAGCAGCGCCACCAGGGCCATTGCTCGAAGCCCGTACACGAGAGCCAGGCCCCACAGGATGGGACGCCTCAACAGCCGGCGGCTGATCCGGAGTTGACCGGAGAGGGACAGTTGCTTGTTGTCGCCGCCCAGCCCGGAACTGCGGAGGGCCCAGAGGATCATGGCGCCGACCGCAAGGGCCGCCAAGGCATAGACCCCCAGTAACCCCCGCCATGTCAGGAATGCAAGTAGGGCGCCGGTGATCATGGGACCAAAGACATCGCCGATCCCGCCTCCCACTCCGTGGAATGCCAGGGCCGTGCCTTTCCGGTGCCGAAAACGGCGAGACAGGAGGGCGGCGGCAGGAAGGTGCCAGGTTGAGTGGGCAACCGCCACCGTCACCATCCCCCCCAGCAACAGCAGGTAGTTGCTGGCCGCACCCAGA
>CAYWGY010000119.1:0-8246 GCA_964458055.1 uncultured Acidimicrobiaceae bacterium
CACCGATGTATGCCCCTCCCAGGTTGCGCATCGCCAGCCTCAGGGCCCTTCCGATGGTGGCGTTGGCCCGATTCCCGGGACCGAGCAGGTTGCGGTCGGTGTTCATGGAAAGCTCCCGGCGGACCGGCCCGTTGACCACCACCAGCGGCGTGGCCGGGTTGGTGGTGGACTGGATGGCATGCAGATTGAAGATCGGCTCGCACATGGCCGAGATGGCAGTGACTATCACCGGCATGTAGGAGGGAAGGCATCCGGCCATCACGGCGTTGACAGCCAACTTCTCGACGGTGGCCACTCCCCTCTTGGGATCCATGATCCCGATCTCCTCCCCCGGGTCCCGTCCGCTGCCGGCCACCATCCGGGCCACCCGTTCGGGGGTGGGGGGGATTACCGGCAGGCCGTCGGAGAGGTCGTGGCGGTGGAACCAATCCTGGATGGCGTCCAGACCGCGATCGGTCGGACAGTCAAGCTCCCGGGATAAAAGCTCCATCTAACCACCATCCTCCGGCCACTTAGGCCAATGGGTCCCGGACCGCTTCGATGAGAGGCACGATTTCATTGTCGACCGCCCATTCCACCACCGGCCGCAGTTCCTCGAGGGTCATCACCTCGGTCTGGTGGGGAAGGATCACCATCGGCAGATCGGGTATTCCCCGGCTGGCCAGGGTGGCCTTGGCCAGTTCCTCGAAGGCCTCGGTGATCAGGACCACCGTCCCGATGCCCTGCTTTCTCAACTCGGTTCCGTCGTGGCAACTCCACGCTGTGCAAGCCCCTCAGTTGCCCAGCCCCAACACCGCAAAGTGACTGTATCCCACCACCTGGTCTATCACTTCCTGCGGGGTGGGCTCGGAATGCTTGATCTTCCAGTGCCGCACGTCCCGGATGAAGGACAGTCGCCGGAGACGCTCATCCACCACCGCCGCGATCCGGGTCATCGACTCCCAGCGGGAGTTGAGGATGGCCACGTTCAGTTCCACCGCCTCCACCGGCTTGAGCGGATCGGCGCCGTCCAACCGACGGAATTCCTCGGCTCGGGGGTCCAAGAGTTTGATCATTTCCTACTCCTCCGGTATCTCGAGGTCGGCCAGCATCAGATGCTGGTGGGCGCCGAACACGTCCTTGCAGGCCGGGTCCGAAGAGGCGATGTCCTTCACCATGGTCACCTTGAACGCCAGGGCGTTGTCCAGAAAGTAGATTCCCAGCACCTGGTCGGTGGTGAGCCCGTACAGCGGCGCCAAGACCTCGGCGGTGATCCGCCCCGAATCCCTCACCTGCCGGTACGCCTCCTCGGAGTCGAAGAACACGTCGAAAGTGGTGTTGAACGGATCGCAGTTCTTGGACCGCAGGGTCTTGGCGAAGTCGCGAAGCCGGGGCATCAGTGTCCCCTCGGGAAGTCGACGATCTCGTAGGGGAACAGCTCCAGAGGGTCCTCCACCTCCAACAGGTGCCAGACATTGAAGGAGAATGCCGGGCCCACGTTGATGGTGGGAGGAGCGAAGCGGGTGGCCAGGTTGCCGGCCGAGGTCTGCCGATTGGGGTAGGGCTTGATCCAAAGCTCCATACAGATGAAGTAGGCCAGGCTCTCGGCCAACTCCTGGGTTTCGGCGATGATATCCACCAGCAGGCCGATCTCGTGCGGCATCCGGCCCCGGAGAGGCTCGTTGGGACCCAGCACCCCGTTGCGCCCGTACTGGTCGAAGGTGATCTGGTAGTGCTTGCCCTCGTCCAGGTGCCCGAAGCGGGGAGACCCGGCGATGGTGGACCTGATGTTGTCGAGGAACCAGTCGAGGCACTCGATGAAGGCCGGTTCCCGCACTCCGAACACCGCAATGGTGCGGTATCCCTCGCGTCGGGCGCCTTCCAGCTTGACCGTGTAGGGCGTGTCCACCCAGATCGCCCCCTGCGAGCGCACCCCCGAACCGGGGACCTCGGTGTAGGTGGCGTCGGTCAGGTCCAGATACCCCCCCGGGTTCTTCTCCATGAAGGGATTGTCCCGCTCGTACATCGAGTGGCTGGCGATGGAACGGGCAGTGGCCGCCTGGGTGTCCGACACCGGGTAGACGGTGATTGCGTCCCGCTCCAGGACCCCGTAGATGGGCTCCGAGGGATCACCGGGATGAAGGGCAAGGCCGGCGCACTCCAGCACCTTGGCCATGTGGGTGGTGGAGCCGCGCGGGAACCCGGCGTGCAGCGGCGGGGCCATGTATATCCCCACATCCAGCGCCCGCCCGGTGATCACCCCGTCCACCCCGGCGTCCAGGGCCGCCATGATCGGCTCGGGACCCATTTGCGCCACTATGTGTTCGGCCGACTCGACATCTTCGGCGGTCAGCATCTCCGACAGGTGCGGCGACTCGACCGCCCGGGGGGCCTTCGCACCGTTCCTGATCCGCTCAGCAAGCATGTCCCGGTCCAGTTCTCCGTCGATGACCGCGATCCGAAGCGGCAGGTCCTCCTCGGCGGTGATCTCGTCCACCCGATCGAGGCACTCGTCCAACTGCGTGCGCCCCCCGGCGATCCCCACCGAGAACACGAACGGAACGCCCTGCTCCTTGGCAAAACGCATGTAGGGGCGGATGTTCTCCCGGAAGTTCTCGCTGGTGAACTGGGTGCCGCTGCCCAGCATGTACGGGCCGAAGTCCATCCCCGTGCCCTGCGAGCAGACCGCGTCCACTCCCCGGCGGGCGGTCTCGGCCAGGAACTCCTCCACCCGGGGATGGACGGGGATGTGGTTCACGAAGGAGAGGATGCGGAACTCGTCTTGGGGCATGGAGGGACCTTTCATGAGGTGGCTAGCCGAAGAAAAAGCTCACGGGCGTCAGGGTGAGCGCAGGGAAGAAGGCGATGATCAGCACATCGATGATGAGGACCGCGATGAAAGGCAACACTGCCTTGATGAGATCGGCCGAGGGGATCCCGGCGATCTTGGAGTTGACGAACAGGAGCACCCCGTATGGCGGAGTGAGCAGGCCGACCGCGATGGCGCCCATGAAGGTGACCCCGTAGTGGATGGGATCCATGCCGACCTCGGGCGAGGTGGCGATCGGCTCGAGGATGGGATAGAGCACCAGCACGATGGGGACCGTCTCCATGAAGGTGCCGATAATCAGGAGCAGGAGGATCATCATCAGGATCACCACTGCCGGGGTGCTCGAGAATCCCAGCATGAACTCGGTAAGCTGCTGGGGCACCTTGGCCAGCGTCAGGAACCGCCCGAAAGCCTGGGCCGTGGCGACGATGATGAACAACACCGCGGCAAACTCGGCCGATTCTTTGAGAATTTTGAAGAAGGTCTGCCATCCCATCTCCCGGTATATGAATATGGCTACCAGAAGCGAATAGACCACCGCCACCGCCGCCGCTTCGGTGGCCGTGAACACCCCGGCCAGTATCCCTCCCATGATCACCACCGGGAAGACCAGGGCGGGCAACGCCTTGTAGGTAGTTATGCCCATGCGCTTGATGCTGAACTTCTCGGGATCGGCCTTCACGCCCGAACGCGGGCGCCTTATCCAGGCCACCGTGGCCAGGGAGACCGCGATCAGTATTCCGGGGCCATACCCTCCCACGAACAGCTTGGTGATCGAGACACTGGTGGCGGCCCCCGCCAGGATCATCGGCACGCTGGGAGGGACGATGATCCCTATCGAACTTGAGGCGGCGGTGACCCCCGCCGCGTAGGGAGTGGGGTAGCCGCCCTTTTTCATCTCCGGCACCAGAACCGAGCCGATGGCGGCGGAGTCGGCGGTGGCCGAACCGGAGATCCCTCCGAAGAACATGGACCCGAACACGTTCACATATGCCAGGCGAAGTCGGCTGAAGCCGAAGAGAAGGTCCACCCAGCCGATCAGGCGCCGGGAAACGCCTCCCGCCAGGATGAGATTGCCGGCCAGCACGAACAGAGGTGCTGCGAACAGCACCAACGAGTCGATCCCGTTGATGGAGTTGCGCACCACGTCGATGAAGGAGGCCGAGGGGTGCAACAGCACCCCCACGATGGTGGCGCCGCCCAGCGCGGCGAAGATCGGCACCCGCAACAGCAGCAACAGGAACAACGTCCCGAACACTGCTGGCAGCAACATCGCTCAGGCCTCCACAGCCGCCGCGGAGGACGGCTCTTTGTCATCGGAGGACCGGAACAGATCGACGATCTCGTCCACTCCCAGGATCAGCGCCAGGGCGGCGCCCACCGGGGCGGCCGCGTACTGCCAGGAGCGGGAGATCTTGGTGATCGGCATGGTCTGGCCCGACACCTTGGTGGCCAGAACCGTCCCGTAATAGACGAAGAAGATCAGCATGGCCCACTTGATGACGATCGAGACCACCGTTATCCAGCGCCGCTCCCGCACCACATCGATGATGAGGTGCTTGCCCTTCATGGTGGTGGCCAGGCCCACGAACACCAGCCAGATGAGCATGATTCTGGGCACCTCCTCGGACCACACGATCGAAGAGTTGAAAACGTACCGCATCACGACCTGCACGAACATCAGCAGTGACAGCCCGCCCAGCAGTACGGCTAGGAGCAGTCGGAGCACCGAGATGGTGCTCCGACTGCCTCTACTAACTAATCCGGCTACTGAGCTCACGGAGCAGCCGCACGAATGCGGTCCGCCCACTCGGCCAGTTCGGGCCGTTCGTCATAGACGCCCGCCACGGCAGTGCGGAAGGCGTCCTTGTCGACGTCGTTGACCTCCCAGCCCTGGTTCCTCAACTCTTCGAGGTAACCGTCGTCCAGCTTGGCCGCCTCGGCCCGCTGATGCGCCGCAGCCTCGATGGCCGCTTGCTGCACCAACTGCTGGGCCGCAGGACCGAGGCCGTCAAAGAGGTCGCCACCCATGAACATGAGAAGCGCCGCATAGATGTGCTCGGTGAGCGAGAGATACTTGACCGGGGTCTCGTAGTACTTCTGGGTGACCGCAGCGAAGATCGGCGCGCCGGTCCCGTCAACCACCCCGTTCTGCAACGACGTGAAGATCTCCGGACCCGGCAGCGGCACCGGATTGGCGCCAACCAACTCGTAGGTACGGATATAGATGTCAGACTCCGGAACCCGGAACTTCAGGCCGGATGCATCCGACGGCGTGTAGATGGGCCTCTGGCTGTTCATCATCGAACGCAGGCCGAACTGGCCGATCGCCAGGGCCTTGATGCCCACACCCTCGGCGAGTCCCAGGAGTTCGCGTCCCACCGGACCGTCGAAGACCGCGTTCACGTGGTCCTGACCGTCGAAGAGGAAGGGCAGGTTCACCACGCCCATCTCGGGAACGAAGCTCTCCAAGAGTCCTGCGAACACCACGCCGGCGTCGATGGAACCCAACTGGGCGCCCTCGACCAACTCACGCTCCGAACCGATCTGCGACGACGGGAACACCTCAACGGTCATGCGACCGCCGGAGCGCTCCTCGACCAACTCCTTGAACTTGACGGCAGCCACATCGGCATAACCGCCGGGAGCGCCCGAATGACCGATGTTGATGGTGGTCTCGGGCAGGAGAGAGACGTCCACGGCGCCGGTCGGGCTCACTGCCCGGATCCGCTCGGCCCACTCGGCCAACTCGGGACGCTCGTCATAAACGCCCGCCACCGCGGTGCGGAACAGTCCCTTGTCAACGTCGTTGACCTCCCAGCCCTGGCTCCTCAACTCCTCGAGGTAACCGTCGTCCAGCTTGGCTGCTTCGGCACGCTGATGGGCAGCGGCCGCGGAGGCCGACTGCTCGATGAGGTCCTGTGCCTTGGTGGGCAGGCTGTCCCACAACTCGCCGGACATGAACATGAGAAGAGCGGCGTAGATGTGCTCGGTGAGCGACAGATACTTCACTGGGGTCTCGTAGTACTTCTGGGTGACCGCCGCGAAGATCGGCGCGCCGGTCCCGTCAACCACCCCGTTCTGCAACGACGTGAAGATCTCCGGACCCGGCAGCGGCACCGGATTGGCGCCAACCAACTCGTAGGTACGGATATAGATGTCAGACTCCGGAACCCGGAACTTCAGGCCGGATGCATCCGACGGCGTGTAGATGGGCCTCTGGCTGTTCATCATCGAACGCAGGCCGAACTGGCCGATCGCCAGGGCCTTGATGCCCACACCCTCGGCGAGTCCCAGGAGTTCGCGTCCCACCGGACCGTCGAAGACCGCGTTCACGTGGTCCTGACCGTCGAAGAGGAAGGGCAGGTTCACCACGCCCATCTCGGGAACGAAGCTCTCCAAGAGTCCTGCGAACACCACGCCGGCGTCGATGGAACCCAACTGGGCGCCCTCGACCAACTCACGCTCCGAACCGATCTGCGACGACGGGAACACCTCAACGGTGATCTGGCCGCCGGAACCCTCTTCGACCAACTCCTTGAACTTGACGGCAGCCACATCGGCATAACCGTCAGGAGCACCCGAATGACCGATGTTTATTGTCAGTTCGGGATAGTCGGGTTCGTCCGGCTCGCTCGGCGCCTCCGGTTCGTCCGGCTCTGGCTCGGCAGGCTCATCGGGAGTCTCCGCAGGAGCGGCGGTGGTTGTGGGAGTGGGCTCTTCCTCCGCATCCCCGCAGGCTGCGGCCAAGAGAGCCAGGACTCCCAGAATTGCTAGTATCCTTTTCACTGCTTACCTCCGTTTGGCAGGTAGTTTTGTTGTTGGGGTCAGATTCCCGGCCGGTAGTGCCGCCGGGAATATGTAATGGTATACCATAATACATACCCGAGGCCGTGCATGGCTCAGACCCCGATTGATTGGTATTCAAATGCCGAAACATACCAGCCCTGAACTCCTCTCGGAGTTTTCCCGGGTACTGGTGGGCGAGGCCGATCCCTTTCCTTTCTACAACAGGGCCCGCCGGCAGGCGCCTGTCTTTTGGAGCCCCCGCATCGAAGGCTGGGTGGCCTCCCGCCGTGACGAGGTGGCGGAGGTGTTGGAGGACGAGGACCGTTTTGCTCCCCTGATGGGCGGACCGGGTTCGTCCGCCATCCACGGGCGGGTGATCCTCCACATGGAGGGTAGGGAGCACCGGCGTCACTCGGGTCTCCTCAGTCGATGGATCCGTCACCGCGGCAAGCTGGCCGGGGAATTGCGGGAGTTGACCGAGCAGGTCACCGCCCGACTGCTCGACCAGATGCCCTGGGACCGCCCGGCGGAACTTCACAGGACTCTCAATACCTGGGTCCCCATGGATGTGACGGCCACCATGATGGGAATTCCCGATGTCGCCCGGTTCCTTGATTGGTACGACGCCATCGGCAAGGCCAGCGTCACCAACATCAGAAACGACCCGGAGATCACCCGCAAGGGTATCGAAGCCCGGGAGGCACTGGGTGAATACCTGGCGCCGATCATCGCGGAGAAACGGATCCGCCCCACCCATGACCTTCTCTCCGACCTATGCCAGGCCAGAGTCGACGGAGCGCCCCTATCTACCGAGCTGATCGCCTCCACCTGCTCGCTGCTGCTGGCCGCAGGCGTGGAGACCACCTCCCGTGGGCTGTCCAACCTGATGTGGGTCCTCTTCTCCGACAGGGATCTGTGGGAGGAGATCCGGGAGAACCGGGACCTGGTAATGGGGGCCTGCGCCGAGATCCTCCGGTTTCTCGCCCCCGCCCACGCATTGGTGAGGAAGGCCAAGGTCGAAACGGAGTTGGCCGGAGTGAAGATCAGGGCAGGCGACAAGATCATGGTGCTTCTGGCATCGGCCAACCGGGATGAAGCCTGGTTCGAAGACCCCGACGAGTTCCGACTCCATCGTTTCGCCGACAGCGCTTTCCGCCAGTTCACTCCCCGCTCCGACATCCTCCCCTTCGGCGCCGGCAAGCACCACTGCACCGGATCGCTCCTGGCCCAGATGGAGATGGAGGTGGTGATCATCCGCTTCATGGACCGGGTGCGCTGGGCGGAATGGGTGAACGGACCGCCCCCTATGACCGGATACTCCCTCCGTGCCCCCGCCGACGTCACTGTCAGACTCACCCCCGCCTGAGGATCTCGGATCGGAGCGATCCACAGGACTCCCCCGGGCCTTGGACCATGGCGTGGCCGGGTTTGGGGCTGAATGAATACGCGTTACGAGTATTTCCGTGCCGCCGGGCCACGCCGTTGCCGGCCGGTAGGCATCGAAGACACCGTAGACGAACTGTGGCAACTCTCCCAGGAGCAGACCGGAGTGAGAATCGAGATCAAAGTCGCCGGAGCGGCCCGTTGACCATGCGGTCCCCAACCGTCGATGACACCGTGCTCGACAGGCCGACTCGTATTCGGTGGG
>CAYWGY010000120.1:0-4433 GCA_964458055.1 uncultured Acidimicrobiaceae bacterium
GGACCTTATGATCACCAGACGGTCTCAATGGCCATTCGCCGAGAGTTGCTGCGGGAGGGCCAGGTCTTCTACGTCCACAACCGGGTCATGTCGATCGACCATGCCGTGGCGCGTCTGGCCGAGTTGGTTCCCCATGCCCGGTTCGGAGTGGCTCACGGGACGATGTCGGAGTCCCAGTTGGAGCAGGTGATGATCGATTTTTGGAATCGACGCTACGACGTCCTGGTGTCCACCACCATCATCGAATCCGGCCTGGATCTTCCCCAGGTAAACACGTTGGTGGTGGAGAGGGCCGACCGGATCGGACTTGCCCAGCTCTACCAACTCCGGGGACGGGTGGGGAGATCCCATCACAGAGCCTATGCCTACCTTTTCCATCCGGTGGATCGAGTGCTGTCGGAGGCTGCTCACCGGCGACTGCAGGCCATCGGGTTGGCCACTGACTTCGGAGCGGGGTTCGACGTTGCGTTCCGTGATCTGGAGATCAGGGGGGCGGGTTCGATTCTCAGCAAGGTCCAATCCGGGCATCTGCAGGCGGTTGGCCTGGACCTCTACACCGAACTGGTGGCGGAGGCGGTGGAGTCTCTGGAAGGCAAGCCCCCCACGCCGGCGGTGGAGACGCCTTCGGTGCGGATCGATCTTGCGGTGGACGCCCATCTCCCCGATGACTACCTGTCCGATCAGGTGTTGCGGCTGGAGGCCTACCGGCAACTGGCCGCCGCCGTCACCGAGGCGGAGGTGGATGAGGTGGTGGATGGCTGGAAGGACCGTTACGGGCCCCTGCCTCGCCAGGCCAGAGCCTTGGCGGATGTGGCTTACCTCAGGGTGGAGTGTCTGCGGATAGGGATAGATGAGATCATGAGAATCCGCCACGAAGTCAGGTTGGGGGGCCTCGATCTTCTGGCGTCCCAGCGGATCAGGGCGGAACGGCTGGCGCCGGGGGCCTTTTACCAGCCCGGCGCAGGTGCTCTCTTCATCCCGGCTCCCCGTCCGGTGTTGGGTGGACTGCTGGATTTCATGCGCATGATGTGGCCCGGAGGCCAGGCAAGCCACCGCGGCTGACGCGGTATTCGGGCGCTATACCATCTAGAGGATGAATCGCACATCTTCTCTGGGGTGGCTACGTCCCTGGGGACTGGTTCTCCTGGTCCTTCTCATGGCTGTCGGCGCCTGTTCGAGTGACGGGGATCTGGTGGCAACCGTCAATGGGACGGAAATCTACATGGCAGAACTGGAGGAGACCGCTTCCGATGAGGGTGAGGTCGTGGAACGGGTTGCGTTCGAGGATCGGTTGCTGAGCATGATTATCACCCGTGTGGTGCTTACCAAGGCGATGGAGGAATTCGGAATCGACGCGGAGCAGGAGCCCTACCTCACCGCCGTCGAAGAGGAGTACCAGAATCTGAGAGCCCAGGTGGAGGCCCAGTCTGCGGACTATGACGCTTTTCTGGAGTCACAGGGCATCACGGACGAACGGGTGCGGCTTGTGGCGGTCCAGAGAGCCGTGGTCAATGCCTTGGGGGATGCGCTGGCAAGCGAGATCCCTCAGATGACTGCCGCCGAGGTGGAAGAGGTCTTCGAGGTAAGCCGGGTACGACTCACCGAGAGCGTCTGCACCACCCACGTGCTACTCGAGACCAGGGAAGAGGCGGAGGCCGTCTTGGAGAGGGCGCTCGCTGGAGAGTCCATGAACGACTTGGCCAGGGAATTGTCCATTGAACCGAGCGCTGGCGAGACCGGGGGAGACCTGGGGTGCCTCTCTGCCTCCACGTTCGTGGAAGAGTACGGGGAGGCGATAGTGAGAGCCGAGTTGAAGGTGCCCTTCGGCCCGGTGGAATCCCAGTTCGGACACCATGTGATCCTGGTGACGGACCGAATCGATCCCGTGCTCTCCGATCATGAGGGCGCCATCCGTGCCGAGAACACCGAACGGCTGAAGTCCGTGGAGGTCGAAGAATGGTTCCTCCGGGTTTCTGCCGAGTCGGACGTGCAAATCGAGCCCCAATACGGCACATGGACCACCGACCCGTCTCCCCGGATCATTCCGCCGGCCTGAACCTCGCGATAGTGGGGTTGGGTCCCGGGGGTCTCGACCGGGTCCCGTCCTCGATCATGGCGTTGGTCACCGATCGCCGCCGACGGGTGATCCTGAGGACCATGAACCATCCGGCCTCCAGGGAACTGGCAGATCGCCGGTCGGCGTCCCACTGCGACGATCTCTACCTGGACGGGGAGGACTTCGAGGAGGTGTACCGGGCGATCGCCTCCCGGGTGGTGGAGGCGGCTCGGAAAGAACCGGTGGTGTACGCCACTCCTGGATCTCCGCTGGTGGGGGAGCGGGCGGTGGGAAAGATCCGGACCCTGGCCGCCCGAAGCGGAATCCAAGCGGTGGTGCATCCCGCCGAGTCCTTCGTGGATGTGGCGATGGAGGCGCTGAACCTGGATCCCCTTGATCGGGGACTGACCGTCCTCAACGCTCACCGGCTCCCCTCGCCTTTGATGCTGCGCGGCCCGACTCTGGTCAGCGCGCTGGACACTCCTGCCGGCCTGGCGGACTTCTGCGCCATCCTGTCGCGGCTGCTTCCCGAGGGTTCCCGGGTGACGGTGCTGGTCGATCTGGGCGATCCCGGCTCCAGGGTGGTGAAGACCGAGCCTGAGAGGGTGGATCCCCGGTTGGCCGGACCCCGGACATCTCTGTTTGTGGATGCCGAGCCGGTTGGTCTTCCGGGAGTGGTGGAAGTCATGGAGCGTTTGCGGGCAGAGTGTCCGTGGGATCGCCGCCAGACGCACCACAGCCTCATCAAGAATCTAATCGAGGAGACCTACGAGTTGGTGGAGGTGCTGGGTTCCCTGCCTCGGGAGGCCGGGGTCCAGGGAAAAGAGTCCCCCGGTGGCCAGCCCGATTGGATGGCATTCGAGGAGGTTGCCGAAGAGTTGGGCGATGTGCTGCTTCAGGTGCTGTTCCATGCTGCCATCGCCGGCGAGGCGGGGATCTTTGACATCGAGGATGTGGCCGAGGGTCTTCGCCGGAAACTGGTGCGCCGCCATCCCCATGTCTTCGCAGACCTCGAAGTTGAGAGCGCCGAGCAGGTAAAGGCCAACTGGGAGCAGATCAAGAAGGAGGAGAAGCCGGTGCCGGAGGATGCCTCGCTACTGGATGGTGTCCCTGTTTCCATGCCTGCTCTCGCCCGGGCGGCCAAGATCCAGCGTCGGGCGGCACAGGTGGGTTTCGATTGGACCGAGGCTCCGCCCGTGGTGGAGAAGGTTGCCGAGGAGTTGGAGGAATTGCGGCAGGCGCTTGGGGGAGCCGGGTCCGCCCAGTCGGAGTTGGGCGATTTGCTTTTTGCTTCCGTCAACCTGGCGCGTCACCTCCGGGTCGATCCCGAGACGGCGCTGCGGCGGGCTGTTGCCAAGTTCTATTCCCGCTTCCGCAAGATGGAGTCGGAAGGGCCGCTCGGGGATCTCAGCGGTGAGGAACTGGAAGAACGCTGGGAGCGGGCCAAGCTGTCCGAGCGCTAGGTCGCCTCGGGAGGATCCGGAGAGAACTCACAGCCGGACACGGGTCCATCCGCCGGAAGGACCGATCGGCTACCGGGGTATGTCAAGCTGGCCGTGGTCGTTGCTGCCCCAGCAGACGGCCTGCCCGTCGGTTGTTATCCCGCAGGAGTGACGGTCACCGGCCGAGATGGTGATGTAGCGTCCCTCGGGCACCGCCAGTTGTCCCTGCTGGTTGGATCCCCAGCACACCCCGCTGCCGTCGGACTTGACTCCGCAAGAGTGGGTATACCCATCCGAGATGGCTACGTACTCTCCCGGGGGTGCATCCAGGAGCCCCCAATAGTTCCTTCCCCAGCACGCCGCTGCGCCATCGGTCTTGATCCCGCAGGAGTGGTAAAAGCCGGCGGATATCTCCTTGTACTCACCTTCGGGGAAGTCCAGCCTTCCCAGGTAGTTGGAGCCCCAACAGACGGGTTCGCTTTCCCCCCTGATGGCGCAGGCCTGCCCGGTGCCAACCGAGATGGTCTTGTATCTCCCGTCGGGAACCAGCAGCCGCCCGTAATACCGATCTCCCCAGCAGACGGCAGTGCCGTCGGTCCGGATTCCACACCCATGAAGAGGGCCAATCGAGATGGTCTTGTAATTTCCTTCCGGTATGTCAAGCTCTCCATTGTGGTTGGAGCCCCAACAGGTTGCGGTGTTGTCCGCCCTGATTCCGCACGTGTGCTGAGTATCTGCCCAGAGATACTTGTATGCCCCTTCGGGTATCTCCAGTTCTCCGTTGTCGTTGGCGCCCCAGCAGACCGTGGCGCCGTCGGCCTTCATCCCGCAGGAGTGATTGCTGCCTGCTGAAATCTGCACGTAGGCACCGGGCGGGGACTCGACGCCGGGAGCAGGTGCCGCGGTGGTGACCGGGACCGTGGCGGTGGTTGTCG
>CAYWGY010000120.1:4453-8241 GCA_964458055.1 uncultured Acidimicrobiaceae bacterium
TGGATGCTGGCGTTGTTTCTGCGGGAGACCCGTCACAGGCGGCCAGGATCGCGATAGCCAGAACAACGGGAAGGGCGGCCTCCGACCGGCGTCGACCGGTCATTGACAAGGCTTCTGCCGACAACTAAAAGGGATATCGACATGATGTGTTTCGGAGTTTGTTAGGTCTCTATCGAACACATGTGCGATTACGGGGTTGGGCATACTAAATGGAGGCCGATTGTTCCAAAAAAGTGGGGTTGTTTTGTCTACGGGCAGGTCCGGCGCCAATAGTGCGATGCTAACCGGTCGTCTCCTTACCCCTGGTTGTTTGGGCGGACCAAAAGATGATGAAAACCTGACCGAGGCTGTTAATGTTCGGCCCCATGGTTCGTACCGATATCGCAGAAGTGCGCGCCCGACGAGTATTCGATTCTCGAGGATTCCCCACCCTGGAGGCCGATGTCACGTTGGCGGGAGGGGCGCGGGGCCGGGCCGCGGTGCCCTCCGGGGCTTCCACGGGCTCCCGGGAGGCCTGGGAACTACGGGATGGAGGCCAAGCGTTCTCGGGCAAGGGAGTGGACCGGGCGGTCGGGAATGTGAACTCGGTGATTGCCGCGGCGGTGGCGGGCCGCGATGCCCTCGACCAGGTTGGTCTGGACCAACTGATGTGCGACCTTGACGGCACCCCCAACAAGAAGAACCTGGGGGCCAACGCCATTCTGGCCGTCTCCCTGGCGGTGGCGCGGGCGGCGGCCGATGCCGTGGAACTTCCCCTGTACCGCTACCTGGGAGGACCGACAGCGAGGGTCCTTCCGGTTCCCCTTCTCAACCTGGTCAACGGGGGCGCTCACGCTTCCAACAGTTTCGAGATACAGGAGTTCATGGTGGTTCCTGCCGGTTACCCGACCTTCCGTGAGGCCTTGGATGCGGGGGTGGAGGTTTACCAGACGCTCAAGGGCATATTGCGCTCTCGCGGTGGATCGGTGAACGTGGGTGACGAGGGTGGATTCGCTCCGGACCTGCCCTCGAACCGGGGGGCCTTGGAGGCCTTGAGCGATGCGGTTGAGAAGGCAGGCTGCCGGATGGGAAGAGATGTGGGCCTGGCATTGGATGTGGCTGCCTCGGAGTTCTACCGTGAGGGCCGCTACCTCATTGAGGGCAAGGCTCTCGACAGCGCCGCGATGGTGGACTATCTGGCAGGACTGGTCGATGACTACGGACTGGTCTCGGTTGAGGATGGCTTGGCGGAGGATGACTGGGATGGATGGGAGATGCTCACGGAACAGGTAGGCGATCGGACCCAGTTGGTCGGCGACGATCTCTTCGTGACCAACGACGCCATCCTTGCCGAGGGGATCAGGAGGGGGGTCGCCAACTCGGTGCTTGTCAAGGTGAACCAGATCGGCACCCTGTCGGAGACGCTCAGCACCATGGAGAGGGCGGTCCGGTCCCGGTACACGCGTGTGGTGAGTCATCGCTCGGGGGAGACGGAGGATTCTTTCATCTCTCACCTGGCTGTCGGGACGGGCGCCGGGCAGATCAAGACGGGAGCTCCAGCCCGATCGGAGCGCACCTCCAAGTACAACGAGTTGCTGCGCATCGAAGAGGAACTGGGCGACGGCGCCAGATTCGGCGGATGGGAGGCACTGGGACGGTGAGCGAGAAGGAGAGAGTCGGCAGGCGCCGCAGGTCGGAGGAGCAGGAGGACGGGACCACAAAACGGCGGGCCTACTGGACGGGAAGGCTGTTGTGGTTGGCGGGATTGGTGATCCTGGTGGGGGGTGCCGTCATCTACGCGGTGCCGGTCCTCGACCGGTTGGATGATCAGCACGTCGAGGTGGCGCAGGCCAGGGAGGAGTTGGATTCCCTGGTGGCGGCGAACACCGAACTTGAGGAACGATTGGATGCTCTCAACTCTCCCATCGAGATCGAGAGACTCGCCAGAGAGCGGCTGGGATACGCCAGGGAGGGCGAGACGGCCTTTGTTGTCGTCTCTTCTCGACTCGACGATCCTGACGCTGCCGAGGTCGCAGCGGGGGAGCAAGTCGATACTGTCGATGGAGAGCCCTGGTACGAACGGTGGTGGAATTATCTCAGCGGGAGCGATCTGACCTCGGATTCCTGATGGTCCCTGTTCCCCGCCGGGAGGGGGATCGCCGTGTGATAGCCCTGCAGATAGGTCGGTCTCCGCGGTCCGACACCGAGGAGGTGTCGGCCTGTCACTTCGGTCTACCCGTGGTGGTCCTCACCCCTCCGGTGCTGGAGGACGGCACTCCGTTCCCCACGAGATACTGGTTGAGCTGCCCTCTGGCCGTGAAACGGGTTTCCAGGATCGAGGCGGGAGGCGGAGTCAAGGAGATGGACCGCCGCGCCCGGGGTGATGCCAACTTCGGCGCCAGGCTCGAGGCTGCTCACCTCCGGTATGCGGCGGAGCGCGACGCCGATGTCCCGTCCACGGCGCGACATCGCCCGACGGGCGGGGTGGCGGGCTCACGCAAAGGGGTGAAGTGTCTGCACGCTCACTATGCCGATCACCTAGCCGGGAACGACAATCCTGTGGGTGAATGGACGGCGCCGCAGGTGGAGCCCCTGGATTGCGCGGCGCCATGCGTCATGTCAACTCCCGAGGGTCCGGTGCTAAATCCTGACTGGAGGGCGTCATGATCAAGGCGGCGGTCGACATCGGGACGAACTCGGTGAGACTGTTGGTGGTCACTCCCGAGGGAGAGGTGGAACGCCTCGAGACGGTCACCGGTTTGGGGAGAGGTCTGTCCGCCGGAGGCGTGCTAACCGAGGAGTCCATGGCGCGGACCCTGGCGGCCCTGCGCCGTTACGGAGAGTCGGTATCTCGCTGGGGAGCGACGGCGAGGGCCGTGGCGACATCTGCCGTACGGGACGCCCGCAATCGGGATGTCTTCTTGGACCGTGCAGAGGAATCACTCGGGGTGAGGCCGGAGATGATATCGGGGGAGGAGGAGGCGCGCCTGTCGTTCCGGGGGGCCTCATCCTCCCTGGAGGACGGCAATTGTCTGGTGGTGGACATAGGAGGCGGTTCCACGGAATTCGTGTGGCGGAGCCGGGAGGGAGAGGTGGGCGGCGTGAGCATCGACCTCGGTTCCGTGCGCATGACAGAATCCGTGCTTCCTGAACGTCCCCCCTCGAGAAGACAGATCCAGGGAGCCTTCGCCCAGGCGGCCGACGAGTTGGGCAGGGTCAGCCTTCCTCTGCGATCCAAGGTGGTGGGAGTCGCCGGAACCTGGACCACTCTGGCGGCGATCGCTCTCGGCTTGGACGCGTACGATCGCCACCGGGTTCACCACTCCGTGGTCACATCGGCGCAGTTGGCGATACTCTTGGCGGACCTGGCCAAGCTCACCGTCGAGGAGACCGCCGCCATACCCTCCATGGATCCCGCCCGGGCGCCGATGATCCTGGCGGGAGCGGTCATCGCCCACGAGTCCCTCCGCCGCCTGGCCTGCCCGGAGATTCTGATATCGGAGTCGGACCTGCTCGACGGGGTAGCTGCCTCCATCTGAGACAAGGGCCAAGGACCTCCCCACCGTTCTCCAGGCCCTGAAACGGTTCGTCAAACTGTACGAAACCGGCCAGATACCCGAGTGCCACCACACCGTAAACGCTGTCCTCAAACTGGTGCCACCAGATCCTCAACTGGCACCACACCCGACGTTCCACCGGACCCCTGGAAGGCATCAACAACCTAACCTCATCAACCTTACGGCACTCCTCCCAACATGAACCCCACCACCCACACCACAATTCCACAATACGCGCAGAGCCCATTAACC
>CAYWGY010000121.1:0-7008 GCA_964458055.1 uncultured Acidimicrobiaceae bacterium
TGGCGGCAATACCCGTAATAGGGTATGACCGCGGTGATCGAATGGGCCGAGGCGCGGCGCAGGGCGTCGATGATTATCAGGTGCTCCATGATGGCGTCGTTGATGGGCGGAGAGTGGCTCTGGAACACGAAGCAGTCCGTCCCCCTGACACTCTCATTGGAACGCGCATAGACCTCGCCACTGGAGAAGGTGGACCTGCGCAGTTTGCCCAGGGACACCCCGAGGAGGTCTGCCACCTCCTGGGCGAGTTCCAGATTGTGACTCCCGGAGAAGATTCTCATCTGTTTGAAATGCGCTATGTCCACTTCAGATGTCTCCTCTAGCCTTCGCTTTCCGACCCCGGAACATCAGACGACGTTCGCTCCTCGTTTACCTGACGGTAGCGGGATGCTCGTCGGGCGGCATAACCGGGAAGGGCCTTCTGGGTGGAACGCTCCACGGCCAGTGCTCCCGGGGGCACGGGACGGGTGATGGTGGAACCGGCCCCCGTCCACCCTTCCTCACCCACCTCCACCGGCGCCACCAGCACCGTGTTCGAGCCTATCTGGGCTCTCGGCCCGATGACGGTACGGTGCTTTCGGTATCCGTCGTAGTTGGCCGTGATGGTCCCGGCTCCGATGTTGGCTCTCTCGCCCACGTCGGTGTCCCCGACATAGGACAGATGGGGGGCCTTGGCGCCTTCGCCGAGGCGGCTGTTCTTGACCTCCACGAAGGTCCCCGCCTTGGCGCCCCTCTCAATGCGGGTCCCGGGACGGAGTGAGGCATAGGGTCCGACCTGGACTTCAGCTCCAATGTCTGCTCCTCTCACCACCGAATACCACACCCGGGCGCCCGCTCCGATACGGCTGTCGCGGACATAGGTGTCGGGTCCGATGACGGCGCCCCTTCCCACCTCCACCCTCCCCTCGAGATGCACTCCGGCGTGCAACCTCACCCCCGGAGACAGCTTGACGTCCGCATGCACGTAGATGCGCTCAGGGTCCTCCATCCACACGCCGGCAAGCATGTGCCTGCGCAGGATGCGCCTTCTCATCACAGCGGCAACCTCCGCCAGTTGGGCCTGATCGTTCACACCCAGGGCGTTCTGTTGGGGAATCCGGATGGCGGCCACCTTCAAACCGTCTGACACCATGACCCCGATGACATCGGGCAGGTAATACTCTCCCTGCCGGTTACCGGTGCCGATTCTCCCCAGGGCGCCCGATAGTTGGCCGGCCGCGAAGACATAGAGGCTGGTGTTGATCTCTCTCACCTTCCGTTGGGCCTGCGTGGCGTCCACATGCTCGACCACTCCATGGACGAGGCCGTCGGAGCCCCTCAGGACCCTCCCGTATCCGGTGGGATCGCTCACCTCCGTGGTGAGCATGGTGGCCGCCGCGCCGGCGCTCCGGTGAGAGTCGATCGCATCCCTGATCGACTCGGAGGTGAGTAGAGGGACGTCTCCGGGAAGGACCACGACCGGCGCCTGCCCGCCGACCTCCCCCAACCCATCCAAGGCCACCATCACGGCATGCCCGGTCCCGCGTCTCTCGGACTGATGACAGGTTTCCACCCCGGCGGGGAGGATCGACTTCACCCTCCCCGCGCCGGCGCCGACCACCACCATTATCCGCTCCGGAGAAGTGTCCGCCGCCGCCTCCACAATCCAGGACAGAATCGGTCGACCTGCCAGGGGATGCAGCACTTTCGGCACGTCCGAATGCATGCGTACGCCTTCTCCGGCGGCCATGATTATCACCACGTGGCTCATGATTTGCTCCAAATCGTCCCGGCGGCGATGCGGCCCTGGCTGGGGGGATAGGACTTGAACCCATACCGGCGGGACCAAAACCCGCTGTGCTGCCGGTTACACCACCCCCCATCGGGGAAAGAAGGGCACATCGACCTCTAGGTTACCCGATCATCTCCCGGGGGCCGTCGGGAAACAGCGCCGCCCCGAACGTCGCTCCGAAAACGGCGCTCACCTCCCCCGACGCCGAGACGGCCTCCTCTGCGTCCATGAAGAAGGAGAAGACCGCCGGGCCGCTGCCGGACATGGCGACCGGCCTGCCCCACTCCCGTGCGGCAAAATCCATCATGTCGCCCAGTTCGGGCCGGAGGTGGACGGCGGCCGGATGCAGATCGTTGCGAACCGGAAAGGCGCCTCGAAGAGATGGCGGCAGGCCGCGGTAGGGGAATTCGCCGCCCCTGGGGCCGCCGAGGTCATCCCAGACACGGTAGACATCGGCGGTTTGCAGGGGAAAGTCGGGAACAGCCACCACCACCGCGAAGTCCGACAGCGTGGGAACTGAAGAGAGCCTCTCGCCGTACCCCTCCACCCAGAGACTTCCCCCCCGAAGGGCCGCCGGTACGTCGGACCCGATCCGGGGCGCCACCTCTCTCAGGGTGTTTCCATCAATGCCCCGCATCTTTCCGAGGGCAGCCAGCATCGCCGCTGCATCCGCACTCCCCCCGCCCAGGCCTGCGGCCACCGGTATGCGCTTGTTGAGGACGATCCCCAGCCGGGGCCGGGGCGCCTGCACCACCCGGTCCAGGGCGGCCACCGCCTTCCACACCAGGTTGTCCCCACCCTCAGGAAGATCAGCGCCCCGTATCTCCAAACGGTCCTCGTCCCCTTCGGTCACGCGGACACGATCGCACCGGTCAATGGTCTGGATGAGCGATTGGATGGGATGGAGACCCGCAGCCGTCCGCGGTCTCACCATGAGCGTCAGGTTCAACTTGGCCGGCGCCAACCAGGTGCTCACGAGTTGTCCTCCAACCTTTTGACCACCTCCGCCAGTCGCAGGAAGTCCGCAGGCGACAGCGCCTCCGGACGCAGATCCGGGGAGATACCCGCCCCTGTCAGCATCGTCTCCGGAGCAGCCAGCGCCGATGCCAGCGAACGGCGCAGCATCTTGCGCCGCTGGCGGAAAGCCTGAGACGCCAGGAACACGGCCATGGAGGCGTGGCGATGGGGTCGTATCCGCCTGAGCTCCACCACCGAGGAGACCACCTCGGGACGGGGATGGAACACCTGGGGCGGCACGTCGAACGCTCGCCTTACCTCGGTGTGGAGTGCGGCTACCACCGACGGAAGACCGTATTCTGCGCTGCCGGGGCCGGCCTGCAACCGCATAACCACCTCACGCTGGAGCATCACCACGAACCGGGCAACGGCGGGGACCCTCTGGACCATCTCCATCAGGAGGGGGGTCCCAACCCCGTATGGCAGGTTGGACACCATGATCCATCCGTTGCCTTCCAACTCCGCCTCCCAGTCCACCTTCATGGCATTGTCGATGCGGATCTCAACTCTCCCGGCGTAATCCGCCAGGGTCTCGGCCAGCACGGGCGCCAGCCGACCGTCGATCTCATAACACCGCACCCGAGCACCCGCCTCGGCCAGCGCGGCGGTGAGATTGCCAACGCCGGCGCCCACCTCGATGACATTGTCCCCCGCTCTCACGCCTGCGGTCCGGACCATCTTCCCCACCAGGTTGGGATCGGTGAGAAAGTGCTGTCCCAGGCGTCGGGACGGATTGATCCGATGGCGTTCCAGCAGGTCGGAGAGGCGGGAAGGGGTGAGCGCAATCACTCCGGCGCCCCTTCAGGACCACCAAAGACCCGGGCGGCATTCCTCCGGGTGATCGCCGCGACCTCCCCGGCCTCCATTCCCCACACCCGGGCCAGGGCCGCACCCACCAGCGCCACCCATGCCGGTTCGTTGGGCTTCCCCCGATGGGGAGGAGGGGTGAGATAGGGAGTGTCCGTCTCCACCATCGCCCGATCCGGCGGAACCAACTCGGCGCCCCTCCTCACGGTGTCCCCGGTGGGAAAAGCCACCGGACCGGCGAAAGAGAAGCTCGCTCCCAGATCCAGGAAACGTCGTGTCCAGCGGGGCCCGCCCGTCCAGCAGTGCATCAGGGCCGCAGGCCCGGCCGCCATCTCCTCCAGCAGGCGGTGCACATCGGAAAAGGCATCCCGGCAATGCACCACCAGTGGCTTTCCCGTCTCCAGAGCCAGTTCGATCTGCGATCGGAAAGAGTGCAGCTGTTGCGGGCGGGCCGAGAGGTTGCGGTAGAAGTCGAGTCCCGTCTCCCCTATGGCCGCCACATCAGGAGCAAGATCGACGATTCCCTGCTCCTCTCTCAGCCAATCGCCGGCCTGGTGGGGGTGGAGACCGGCGGTGGCCAGCACCCGGCCCCGGTGGCGAGCCGCCAACCGGACGCCGGCGAGGGACGACTCCAGGTCGACCCCCGGCGACACCACCCAGGCGACCGATGATGCCCGCTCCAGCAACTCGGCGGCTGGACGGCGGTCCAGTTGCAGATGACAATGGGTGTCAACCCATCTCGGGCCGGCAGGCTCTGTCTCCACTGCTACCCCGTCCCTCCCCCATCGTGGGCCGAGCGGTAGAGGTCGCGGCGGGGTATCCCCACCAGCCGGGAGACCTCCCGGGCCGCCACGGACGGGGACAATCCCGCCGCCGCCAACCGGCGGACAGCATCGGTCGCCTCGCCCATCCGAGGTGAAACCGACCCTCGGCGGCCCCGACCCCCGGCGCCGATAACCAGGGTGAACTCACCTTGGGGAGGGCGGTCCGTCCACCGGCGCCGAGCCTCGGACACAGTACCCCTCCACACCTCCTCGTAGAGCTTGGTCAGTTCCCGGACCACGGAGACGGGGCGATCGCCCATTCCCTCCGCGGCAAGGTCACGTAGGTCGTCGAGAATTCTGTGGGGAGAGGAGAAGACAACCACAGTCTCCCGTGACGAGGCCACGGCGCTGACACGACGTCCGCGCTTGCCACCCGAGCGGGGAAGGAACCCTTCGAACCGGAACCGGCGGGCCGGCAAACCCGACACCGCCAGCGCGGCGGTGACCGCGCTGGGCCCGGGAACTATGGTCACCAGAGCCTCCTCCGCCTGCGCCGCCCTCACCGCCGACAGTCCCGGATCGGAGATCCCCGGAACTCCAGCGTCTGTCATGAGTGCCACGGTCTCTCCGGCGGCCAGCCTTCCGGCCAGTTCCCGTGTCCGGGACTCCTCGTTGCCGGCGTAATAGGATCGCAATCTCCGGGCAGTGACACCCAGCGCATTGAGCAGGCGGGCGGAGCGGCGGGTGTCCTCGGCATACACGCAGTCCGCACTCGAGAGAGCTTCCGACAACCGGGGCGGGGCATCTCCCAGATTGCCAAGGGGGGTACCGCAGAGAATCAGCGTACCGGCCACAGCGAGACACCCCCCTTCCACGACAGCCTCCAGCCCGGGCGTGGGGGAACCCTGCTTCCTGGTACTTCCAGCACGGCGCCGGCGCCTTTGAACACCACCAACCCTCCCGGCCCCAGACTGCGCACCCCCACGACCTCCAGGGCATCGGTAAGTCCAATGGCCCAGAGCCTCCGGAGAATGAACAACCCGTGCACCGACCACCCCGGGATCAGGACCCCCGCACACCGGGGCGCCAGGTGAATGCCGCCCAGGCGCTGCCAGAAACCGTGGGCCACCATCACAGGACCGGAACTCCATTCCTCACGGCAGAGTTCTCCCACCATTCACCGACGGTAGGCGGAGGCCACCGAAGGGCACACCCCCGGATCCGAGCAGGCCACCATCACCAATCCCTGGGGTGTGGGGCCGACAAATACATAGTCCCCGCCACTGCCGACGAAACTCGACTCACCCTGGGACTCAGGCTCCCCTACGTCCATGCCCGCGGAGGCGTAGTCGAGCAGCAAGGCTGCCAATTCCACCGTCTCCCCCGGGCGGTCGCCGGCGTATTCCCATATGAACACCACGTCACCGCCGGGGGCATACCCGACGAGGCTCCGCCCGCCTCCCCATCCGGTGGCAGCATCAACCGCCGCCTGGGGGCCGAGGATCTGCTCGAACATGAGGAGAATGTCCAGGAACCCCCAGGTGTAGTCGTAGATCTCCTCGTAGCCCCCGGGAAGAGCTCCGGCCGGCTTCTCCATCTCGATCGGGTCGGTGGTGTCACTGCGGGCGCCTTCATAGATCTCTTCGGTCGAGACCGGAGGATCGAGATACAGATCGTTGATGATGCTCCAGCCTCCCGCTTCCGTCCACCCGTTCAGCACGTATTCGTAGCCACGGTCATAAGGGAAGTAGAGGGCCTGTTCCATGAACAGCGGGATGTCGATATCAGGTGACTCGAAGGCTTCGAACTCGGCAAAGAGGCGGGCTCTCTCCTGGCTGCCGAGGTTCTGCACGTACAGGACCTCCGACAGGGTGGCGTCCCCCTCGACAAGGGCCACCAGACCGGTGGCCGAGTCATAGGCCTGCCTGTCCACCAGGTCGTCCAGCCTGGGACCGAAGTCGAAGTGCTGGTCGGTCAGGGCATGCACCAACTCATGCAAGAGGGTCAGCGTCTCCAAGGCGGAGAACTCCTCCCCCGACCTGGGAAGCACCATCTCCTTGTCATCGCTCGAATAAAAGCCCGCCACGCTCTCTCCGTACAGTTCCCCGTAGAGAGCGGCAAGGTCGGCGTCCGGTCCCAACAGGCCCAGCAGCTTGAAAAGGGCCTCGTCCACTTCCACATCCTCGAGTTCGGCCTCCACTTCCATCCTGACCCTCGCGGAGAACTCCTCAGGCGAGAGAACGGTGATTGCGGGAATCGTATCGAACTCCAGACCCCGGATCTCCTCGACGGTGTCAATTGTCTTCCAGACCTGCGCCGAAGCCTCGACGCCCAGTCCCTCGATCTCGGGACGCTCTTGCGTGGGAGCGCCTGCGGTGGTCGTGGTGACGGGAGCGGTGGTGGTGGTGGTCGTGGTGACGGGAGCGGTGGTGGTCGCGGCAGCCGGAGCCGTGGTAGTCGAGGCCGCTGCCGCGGTGGTGGTCGCGGCAGCCGGAGCCGTGGTGGTTGTCTCGGCTGCAGTCGCGGTCGTAGCCGGCGAGGTGGCGGTAACGGATTCCGAGGAGGTGTCCGAGGGGACCGGGGCGTCTCCGCAGGCAGCCAACACCAACCCCAGCAGCATCCACGAGGTAAGAAGATATCCCAAGCCGA
>CAYWGY010000121.1:7018-8237 GCA_964458055.1 uncultured Acidimicrobiaceae bacterium
GACCCGGGCGAAGGACAAACTGATCGACACTCCCCGGCGGAAAGGCCTCCCGGTCATCGGGACGAGACGGCTCACCGCAAGAGGGAACCCCTTCGGCCGGATCGTCTCGTCGCGATGGCTCATGGGCCAAGAGCCTATCCCGAAACCCGGCATAACCGGGAAAGGAAGGAGACCCCCTGCCCCGATCAACCCACCAGAGAGGACCGGATCTCCCGACCTGCCTGCACATCGGATGAAACGATGAAGGTCACCACCTCTCCCTCACCGCTAACCCAGGCATAATCCTCGGCATAGAACTCCATCCCCCCGTTCTGGACCCGTGCCCGCCCCGCGTCCATGCCTGCCGCCACGAACTCCGCCAGCGCGGCCCGCATCTCCTCGGTGTCCTCGGGGGTGTCTCCTATGTAGTTCGCCACCAGGGCAACTTCCACACCGTTGCTGAGTATCAGGTAGCGGTCCCCTCCCCACCCCCAGGAGGCAACGGCCGCCTGGTCGGGGTCCAGGGCCGAAGAGAGCAGCGCATTCCACCCCCACTGTCCCCACACCGAATCGGAGACCTCCCCGTAGCCCTCGGGCGGGGCAACCCCAGGCTTGGGCATGAGAATGGCATCAAGTTGGCCCACACCGGCTGTGAGAACGTGCTCGGTCGTCTCAGGCGGGTCCTGGTGGGTCTGGTTTATGAGGTCCCAACCTCCCAACTGGTAGAGCCTCTGCAGAAAGTCGAATGCGGGTTCCGATGAGAAGCGGAGACTCTGGTGCATGAAAGGGGGAAGGACCGGTTGATCTGCCACCGGCGCCCTGGCCGCTGCAATCACCTCTTGCCGCAGTTGATCATCCATCCCTTCCAGAAAAAGCCGCTCCACGAGAATGGAGTCGGCCTCCGCCATGCCTCTCAGCGCCGTCAGCGAGTCACTGTCTCCCAAGGACGCCAGCCGATCATTGCGCCTCCACACACCCAGATTCCGGTCCACGAGCGCTTTGGCGATCTCTCCAACCAGAGTCATCTCCTCGAGTGGCGTGATCTCCTCGGTGTTGGAAACAAACCACAGCGTCTGGCTGCCGGCATCGTAGAAACCGGCAGCCGGCCGGCCGCCGAAAGCGGCCAGGATGGCCGCCAAGTCGTCCTCGGGTGCGATCAGACCGAGCAGCCTGAACAGGGCCTGGTTCAGCTCCAGGTCCGGGATCTCGTCGACCCGGGAACGGAGGCGGCGCGCCAACT
>CAYWGY010000122.1:0-2383 GCA_964458055.1 uncultured Acidimicrobiaceae bacterium
CCGCCACCGAACCCTTGTAGACAAGATAACGCTCCAACCCTTGAGGAACCGAGATGGTCACTCTCCTGCTCCCTCCCTCAGCCTGGACACGAGTCACCACCCCGGTGTCGTCGATGTGCCCCTGCACGATGTGGCCGTCCAGCCTTCCCCCAACCTGCACCGGTCGTTCCAGGTTGACCCGGGACCCCTCCTCCAGCACCCCCAAGTTGGTCCGGGCCAGGGTCTCCGCCACTGCCTCCACCGACAGAAAAGGGGGGCCCACCGAAACCGCGGTGAGGCATATACCGTTTATCGCCACCGAGTCCCCGACACCCATATCCTCAACCGTGAGCGGCGCCTCAACCACAAGACGCCTCCCGCGGTCGGTCTCCTCGCATCTCACCACTCGCCCCACCTCGGCAACTATCCCGGTGAACATCACGCCCCCTCCCGGCGATATCGCCAGGCGACCCTGAGGTCTTCCCCTACCCGGCGAACGTCATCGATCACGATCTCCCTGGCGTCGGTGAGCGTGGCGAAGTCTCCCCACATCACCGGCCGCCCTGATCCCCCGGCAATGCGAGCGGCGAGGTAGAACACCCCCCGGTCCACCAGGCCATCGGCCCACAGGGCCCCGCTCAACCGGGGGCCACCCTCCACCAGCACACTCAGGATGCCCCGTTCGCCCAATGCCCGAGCCGCCGCCGGAAGATCCACCAAGCCGTCGGCGCCCGGGGCAACAACCTGGTCATCGGCCGGGAGAAACCCACGGCGCCGGGCGGTTATCACGGTCGGATTGCGGTCCCACAGCTTTCGAGACCGGGGTAAGGGTGACTTGCCGGCCACGATCACAGCCTGAGGCTGGGGACCCGTGTGACCATCCAGGCGAACGGTTAGCCTGGGATCGTCGTCCCGGAGGGTCCCGGCGCCCACCATCACCGCGTCCACCGAAGCCCGAAGGCGATGACCGTCACGCCGGGCCGGGCGCCCCGATATCCACTGTGAGGTCCCGTCACCGGCGGCAACCCAGCCATCAAGGGTAAGGGCAGCTTTGAGAATAAAGAGGGGCCGCCCGCGGCGACGGTGATGAAAGTAGCCCGGATCGGCTTCCTCCACCTCCTCTGTGAGGACAGGGCCCAAGGTCTCCACTCCCGACGACGCCAGAATGGACCTACTCCTCCCCGCCACCCGCCGGTCCGGGTCCAGGGCGCCCACGACCACCGTGTCCACGCCCGCGGCGGATATGCGTTCCACGCAGGGAGACGTGCGCCCGATGTGGACACAGGGCTCCAGGGTGGTGATCACCACCCCACCCCGGGCTCTCTCACCCGCCTCTGTGAGTGCAAGCACCTCGGCGTGGGGATTGCCCGGACCCTGATGGACCCCTCTTCCCACCTGCCGACCCTCTGCATCCAGCACCAGGGCGCCCACCCTGGGATTCGGATGGGGATGGGATGAAGCGGTCATGACCAGAGCCCTGCGGAGCAGGCGCCTCTGCCGGGACATGGTCAATTCCATGAGAAGTTCAGATGTGCTGGGGACGCGGCCGGTTCGACACGGCATCTCGCAACCGACTTACCGCCATCACCGGATCAGGGTCGGCAAACACCGCCGTGCCCGCCACCAGTACATCCGCACCGGCCGCGACCGCCAGGGGAGCAGTCTCGGGGGTGATTCCACCGTCTATCTGCAGAGCTGTGTCAAGGCCTTCCCGGTCTATCCAGCCACGGATCATCTCCACCTTCGAAAGGGTCTCCGGTATGAACTCCTGCCCTCCGAAACCCGGCTCCACCGACATCACCACCACCATGTCCAACCTCGACAGATACGGACGGACAACCGTGGCAGGTACTCGGGGAGAAATGGCCAGGGCGAATCCCATCCCCAGCTTCCGGACAACCTCCCCCACCGCCTTGGGATCGGGACAGACATCGCTGTGGATGGTCACTTGATCAGCCCCGGCGTCAGCCAGGGGAGCCAACAGATCAATCGGCTGAGAAACCATCAGATGGCAGTCGAACAGGGTCTTCACGGCGGGGCGTACCCACTTGATCACCGGGGGGCCGAAGGTCAGGTTGGGCACGTAGAGGCCGTCCATGACGTCAAGGTGGAACATATCAACCGCGGGGGCCACTCTCTCCATCTCAGATCGGAGCCGTCCCAGATCGGCAGCCAGCACCGAGGGCGCCACACGAATTCTGCCCGACACCCTCCCAAGACTAACTCCACCACCGGTCATCATCGATTCAAGAATCCCAAGTCGCGGCGGACGCCCCGAGCCCAGGCTGCACCCGGCATGACTCGCTTCCCGGGGGGTTGTATGCCTTCTAAGAGCACCCCTCCTCTGTCCGCCCCGCACCAAAGTTCTCCTCGCACCATCGCCAACTCGCCGATTTCGAGGTCC
>CAYWGY010000122.1:2471-3658 GCA_964458055.1 uncultured Acidimicrobiaceae bacterium
ATAACCACGTGCCTGCAGGATCCGCAGTCTGATCTCTCCCCACCAGGCGTAGGCCCCCGGTCGCGGCGCCATTGCACGAACATGGCGGGCCACCTCCTCCGCGGGCATCGCGAAGTCCACAAGACCGTCCCTGGCGGTCAAACGGGGGGCGTAGGTGGCCTCCTTTTCGTCCTGGGGGACGCCCTCCAAGGTCCCGGCCAGCAACTCCACAAGGTTCTCAGCTACCAACTCAGCACCCAGAGTCGCCAGCCGGTCCGTGAGATCTCCCCGGTTTGCACTCTTCCTAATGGGATAGGGCTCCGCAGCCAGCACCGGTCCGGTGTCGAGGCCCTCTGTCATGCGCATCAGGGTCACCCCGGTAAGGGCGTCGCCTGCGCGGATGGCCGCAGCCACGGGCGCCGCACCGCGCCAGCGAGGCAGAAGTGAGAAGTGAACGTTGACGAACCCCCGATAGGCCGTATCCAACATCGATCGGGTCAGCAACAGCCCGTAGGCGACCACCACCCCCAGCCCGAACGGTCCCACCGATGCCAGCGCCTCCTCGAGTTCCGCCCGGTCGTTGGGCGAGGTCACCGGTAGGCCCAGTGCAGTGGCGGCTCTCTTTACCTCCGACGGGGTCTTGCTTCCCGACCTCCCTCGCCTCCGGTCCGGACGGGTAACCACCAGCTTGACCCCTGTCCTGGCGGCAACCGCCTCCAGGGTGGGGACTGCGGCCGCCGGGGTCCCGAGAAAGATCACTCCATCCAGGCTGAGTTCAACCGCCTCTCTGTCCCAGGGCGTCTTCCCTGATCGCCTTCAGGGCTTTTTTGCGGGTTCCCCGCTCCAGACGCTCCAACAGCAAGATCCCGTTCAGATGGTCGAGTTCGTGCTGGAGCACCCGTCCCATGAGGTCGTCCCCGGCATACTCCACGGTCTTCCCGTCCAGGTCCAATCCCCTCATCACGGCATGGCCGGGGCGGCTTATCGGCCAGAAATACTCCGGTACGGACAAGCATCCCTCGTCGTACTCCCACTCTCCCGAACTCGCCACCATCTCCGGGTTGATCATCACCCGGGGACCTTCGTCATCGGCGATGTCGAACACAAAGATGCGCCGTCCGACTCCCACTTGGGGAGCGGCCAAGCCCACCCCGGGAGCGTCATACATTGTCTCGATCATGTCGTCCACGAGTTTTCTGATGCGCCCG
>CAYWGY010000122.1:3668-6498 GCA_964458055.1 uncultured Acidimicrobiaceae bacterium
GGGAGAATGGCCATGGCGGTTCTCAATCCTACAGATCGATGGGGTCCACGTCGACTCTCACTGCCCACCCCCGTTGCCTCCAGCGGGACACCACCGATCGCATCCGGCCCTTCACTTCCCAGAGGCTGTCTCCCTCCACGAGCCAGCGAAGTCCTGAAACGCCTTCCGCCGGCCCGTGCACGGACGCCCTGGCGTCCTCGATGCCCTTCAGTTCCCTCCCTAACCGAACCGAGTTGGCTTCCAGGTTCTCGCCCCTCACTTCCACTGCAATCAACTGTCCCTGGGGAGGGAACCCGGCTTCGATGCGCCGGTCAAGTTCCTCGTGGAGGAACTCCACCCCGTCACCCTTGCGGAGAGCCGAGAGCACCCGGTGACCCGGCGATGAAGTCTGCACCACCAGGCGGTGCCCGCTTCCCGGCGAGAGCATGCCCGCAAGCCGGACCATAATCCTCAGAGCCTCTTCCTCGGCCCGATAGTGAGGGGCATAGAGGATGCCGTCGGCGTCAACCACCACCACCAGGTCGAAAGTACCGGCCCCTGCCAGCGAGGCCTCGGTTCCCACCGCGATGGGAACGTCATCCCCCACCGACCCTACCCGGGCCTCACCCAAGTGTCTCCTGAGCTCGCTCCGCACCCTTTCCACTCCTGCTCCCAGCGGCTCGAAGTACCCATGGCCGCAGTTGTTGCATGCCTCCAGCCCGGCCCCGCAGCGTTGACACGCCAGTCCCTGTTCCGCCCGGCCTCCACAGGCAGCACACCGGCGCAGCGTTCTGCAGGCAGCACACCGCATGGCGGGGGCATAGCCGCGTCGGTGGGCGAAGACCAGGGCGCGGCCTCCCCGGCAGACCGCCCGCAAGGCAGCCAGAGTGCTGCGAAGGAACAAACCGGAAAGCCCTTCGTCCTGCCGGTTCACCATCTCGACGTGCGGCCACAACCGCCGACGCCGGCTACTGTAAAAGAGATCAGGTCCCAACGCCAGGAAGTCAACGCTGGGCAGGGGCCCGACCGATGCCAGCACCGCTCCCTCCCGGATGCTTCTCTCCCGGAGAAGACGGCGAGTTCCAACGGTGGGCGTCCGCCGACTCTTGTGCCCTCGACGGCCGTCTTCGATCGCTATCAACACCCCCGGTGACGCCATGGGCCACAGGGCCGCGGCGGGAGTGGACACCAGCACAACCCCCTCCAGGCCGGCCAGCATGCCCCACGCTGCCGTCTTCCGGCGATCGGAGTGCCGGGCACTCATGCCCTCCACCCGACCAGGGTATATCTCTCGAAGGCCGCTCGTCAGCGCCTCCTCCTCTGCCACAGTGGGAACGACAACCAGCGCGCTCCGGCCTGCCGCCAGGGTGGGCCCCAGCAGCGGCGAGGCCCATTCGAGCCCGTCAGGACTCATCAGCAGGCACCCTGGTCTCCTGCGACGACCTGCGGCAGCGTCCTCGCCCAACCTGGTGGCGGGGTGGTCGATGACGACGGCACTCGCTGGCGAGGCGGAACCCGGCGACGGCCGCCGGGGGGCGTTTGGGGGAGCCGTTTTGGCAAGGATGGTGGAAAGTGGAGTCACATAGTGGTGAGCCGCCCAACGGCAAACCGACAACAGACGGGAGCCGAAGAGCGGGAGGTCGCCGCTGGTCGACAGGACCGCTTTGAGGTCTCTGGCCGGGCGGTCGCCGGAATCGACGACATATCCGGCAGTGCGGCCGCCTCCCAGCGGAATCCGGACCTTGGCGCCCAAGCCGATCCGCCCCTCCAATCGGGCAGGAACCGAGTACCAGAAGCCCTCATCAACGGCGAAAGCGGGCACCGCCGGGACGACCCGGACAGCCGAACTCACCGTGCCGGGGCCGCCGCCCTCAACTGCTCCGTGAAATCGGTCTCTTCCCAGGAAAACCCGGCGTCCTCCCGGCCAAAATGGCCGTACAACGTAGTGTCGGCGAAACGGACATTCCAAAGGCCGAGTTTCTCGATCATTCCCTGGGGGCGGAAGCTGAGTACCTCCAGTAGGGCCCCCTCCAGGGACTCAACCGCCACTTGGTTGGTCCCGTAGCAGTCCACGTGAAGGGACAGCGGGTCAGCCTTGCCTATCACGTAACTGAGTTGAATGGAGCACTGGCGGGCAAGACCGGCCGCCACCACGTTTTTGGCGGCATGGCGGGCTGCATAGGATGCCGAGCGGTCGACCTTGGTGGGGTCCTTCCCCGAAAGGGCTCCGCCACCGTGAGGACCGTATCCCCCGTAGGTGTCCACGACCAATTTGCGTCCGGTGAGTCCCGTGTCTGCAGCGGGGCCTCCCGATGTGAAGGGTCCCGACTGGTTGATGAGAAACCGCGTCCGTCCATCCAGCAACCCTTCGGGAACGACTTTTCTGATTACCTCACTCTCGATGTCAGCTCTCAAGGTAGCTGTGTCCACACGCCGGCGATGGTGGGCCGCTATGACGACTTGGCTTACCCTGACCGGACGGCTTCCCTCGTATTCGACAGTCACCTGCGTCTTTCCATCCGGCCGCAGGTAGTCCACCACACCTTCCTCGCGCACTCCTGCCAGTCTGCGAGCCAGTCCGTGCGCCAAATAGATGGGGAGCGGCATCAGCGCTGCCGTTTGATCGCAGGCAAAGCCGAAGATAATCCCCTGGTCCCCGGCGCCGATCTCCTCACGTTCCACCACCATCTGGGAAATCTCTTGGGATTGGCTCTGGATCAGGTTGGTGATTTGCACTCCGTCGCACGGAAACTCGGGATCGCCCGGCCCGTAACCTGCATCCCGGATCGCCTGTCGGGCGGTCGCTTCGACTACTTCCGCGTCTAGCGCGTGCGAAGTCTCGCCTGCCAGG
>CAYWGY010000122.1:6508-8175 GCA_964458055.1 uncultured Acidimicrobiaceae bacterium
ACACCTCACCGGCCACCCGAGGTCTGGGATATCCCTCAAACGACTCCATAACCGTGTCCAGCACCCGGTCGGCGATGAGGTCGGCCACCTTGTCCGGATGCCCTCCGGCCACCGACTCGGAAGTGAAAGACCAGACTCTCCCGCTCACGACGGCACCCCTCTTATTCCTTCCAACATAGGCGTGATTTCATCCCACAATCGGGCGGCCACCCGGGTCTTGGGCTGGAGCGGCCAAGGCTCGGTTTCTCCGTTCCCTCGAATAAGCACCACCTGGTTGTTGTCGGACTCGAACCCCGACCCGGGAATGGTGACATCATTCGCCACCATCAAGTCCACCCCCTTTCGCCGGGCCTTCCTCACCGCCCGCCCGATATCTCCTGTCTCCGCCGCAAACCCCACAACAATCCGGGGTCGAGCCTTCCGGCTCAGCACCTCTCCCAGCACATCCCGGGTCGACTCCAGCGCGATCACATCCGGACCGGCGCCTCTGGCCAGCTTGCGTCCATGAGACACCTTGGGGCGGAAGTCGGCCACCGCCGCCGTCATCACCGCCACATCTGCCTCCACCGACCCGACCGCCTCCGCCATGTCATGAGCCGACACCACATCGATCCTCTTCAGGTTCGCAGGCGCCTCGAGACGGGAACAGGTCACCAGGGTGGTCTCCGCTCCCCGCCTGGCGGCCTCGGCAGCAATGGCGTGGCCCATCTTCCCGGAAGAGTGATTGCTCAAGAAACGTACCGGATCTATGGCTTCGCGTGTCCCACCGGCGGTTACCAGTACCCTGACACCCTGCAGGGGCGCCTCGAACATCCCTTCCACGGCGGCAAGAATGTCCTCGGGCTCCAACATCCTTCCCGCTCCGCGGTCGCCGCCCGCCAGCCGGCCGCTCACCGGACCCAGGACCTTCACGCCGTCGGAACGGAGGGTGGCTACATTCCTCTGAGTGGCGGGGTGATCCCACATCGCAGTGTGCATGGCCGGCGCCACCGCCACCCGACAGGTTGCCGACAGCACGGTCGCCGTTACGGGATCGGAGCTCAGACCCTGGGCCATTCGAGCCAGGGAGGCGGCAGTCGCAGGGGCAACCACCACCAGTTCGGCCCACTCGGCCGCCTCGGTGTGGGGGCTGACCGAATGCCGGTCTTCGAAGAGGTCCGTGATCACCGGAGTCCCGGTAATCGCCGCCAGTGTGTTGGGACCCAGGAATCTGCATGCCGGACCGGTCATCATTGCGCGGATCTCCGCCCCTGCCTCGACGAGCATCCGAGCCAGAGTCGCCGTTTTGAATGCCGCTACTCCCCCGGTCACCGCCAAGAGGATGCGCCGTCCCCTGACCACTAGACCTCCGCTGGCTGGGTTGTCTCTTCTTGCCGGGCGGGCTGGTAGTCGTCCTTCACCACCTTGCCTTCCAGGATCTCCTCCATGGCAATTGTCAACGGCTTGCGTGCGTAGGTGTGAACCTGGGGCGGTATGAATCTCCCGATTCCCTGTCCGAGGTGGGCGTAGTAGCCCTGAATATCGCGAGCTCGGCGGGCCGCAACCACCGCGGTCGAGAAACGATTCCCTATCTTGTCGACTACTTCTTCGATATTCATGCCTGGGGCCGCCTCTCCGGATCTGATGGTCAATTGGGCACGTAACAGCTATCGATTATACGGCACAAC
>CAYWGY010000123.1:0-8164 GCA_964458055.1 uncultured Acidimicrobiaceae bacterium
CTTCTCCCATGGTGTGAAGCCCCAAAAGCTGTAGGCTCGCCTTGATCTCAGCCGATAGGGGGAGCAGATCGATGGGGTAGGGGGAGAGGAATCGAGCGGCGTCGGAAGGTACCCGGGTGACTCCCGAAGGTTTCCCGGTCCGGGCGGCCACGAAAGCGGGAAACTTGGAATCACCGACGCCCACCGAGGGTTCCAGGTCATGAGGAACGGCTCCCAGGAGCGTGCACACCAGAGACTCCTCACCACCGTAGAGAGCCGCCAGCCCGTCGAGGCGCACATAGGCCGCGCCGAGTTCGGGGCTCTCCACACGCCGCCCCACATCCACCAGGCGCCGCAGCACGTCATCGAATATCTGCCGGTAGTGGGGTTCGTCGGCTTCCAGCACCAGGCTGTTCGCATGATGGGAGACAGCCTGTTCGAGAGTCATCCCCACTCTCGCCCCGAAAGCGTGGGGGGTGTGATCCACAACCAGGGGGACGGGCCCCGCTCGGTCGACGATCACCGCCGGTCTGTCCTTCAGGCGCGCGTCGCGCCGCATCTCGGACTTGGCTCTCAGATGAGAGACAAGCAGGCATGCAACCCGCATCACACCTCCTTCCGGCGAGCAATTTCCACTGGGGATCCGTATAGGGTAATCGAACATATGTTCGATTACAAGTGGGGGAAAAGCGTATTTGATGAGCCGAAGGCCGGATTCTTCTGTGAACAGAGCCGATCGAGTTGCAAGAATGCTCATTTGGAGCGAACCGGAATGGTGATGGTGACGGTGGGAAACCGGGGTAACGAAGTCGTTGATGAGTTGCTGGCGACCGTGGACTACCTGCGTATCACGGTCGGTGAGGGGGGCGAGGACCGGCGATGGCTGGCCTGCGGCGATCTGATTGCCGATCCGCGGTTGCTTCGGGAAAAGGCGCGGTCAACCGCCGCAGCATGGGGCGCCGATGACATGACGGCGATGTCCTTGTTCGCGCAGGGGTATGTCTACCGGATCGCCTCCACTGCCATCGGGTCGTTCGTTCTGTCAGGCGATGTCCTCTCGGTCCATCCGGAGTCAACAGCCATCGCTCTGGACCGGCATCGTCTCAACGCAGTCAGGCTGGACCGTGCCGTACTCGTAAAGGCCGGCGGCGATCCGGCCGTTCTCCACAACGTCCTGGTCGACCAGCACCTGGAGCCGTTTGTCGATGCTGTACACCGCTCCATGCCGATCGGCGAGGCGCTGTTGTGGGGCAATGTCGGTTCGTCGTGCGCGGCGGCCTTCGGCGCCTTCGTAAGACCCCTCGCCGACGATGCCGAGCGAATCCGTGACCTGGTTGAGGGCTTCTTCGCGACGGCTTGTGACGAGTTGGCCGGATCAGGTGGTGTCTACCGGATCGGCGGGGACTCTCGGTGGGGGTGGGAGCGCAAGGCCTGCTGTCTCTACTACCGGACCGAGATCGCCGATGGCGCCAAGTGCGCCGACTGCTCGCTATGGACCCCTACCGAGCGTTTCCGCTCGCTACGCCGATGATTCGGTGAGTGAGGCTGATACGTAAGGGTGCGAGACGGGAAAACCCCGCCAGTGCGGACCTGAAAGAGGCCCGGACGGCGGGGAGGCTTCATAGAAAAGCACATCACCCGATAAACCCTGCGGTCGGGTATTTCGAGTCTCCCTAACCCGGGATCCTTCCCCGGCTTCTTCCGGCTAGCCGCGGTCGACGATCGCTCCGAACCCTCCTCCGGTGTGCCAGAAGACGATGTGGTCGTCTTCGTTGAACCGGCCGGCGGCGATCTCCTTGCGGAGACCGTAGATGGCCTTTCCGGTGTAGGTGGAGTCGAACAGCAAACCGGTGAGCCGGGTGGCCTCGGTCTGCACCTCCACCAGTTCGTCGTTGACCATGCCGTATCCACCGGTCAGGTAGCGGTCGATGTACTCGAGCCGAGGCGAGGGCATCTCTCCTCCGAACGCTTCCACTCCAGACTCCCATATCCGCCGGACACGGGCGATCAAGGACTCGGCAGGCTCCGATATGCAGAGAGCGACCAGCGGGGTCTGGAAGCCGGTCCGGTCGGCTCCCCAGCCGAAGCCGGAAGTGGTGCCTCCCGAGGAACCGGTATGCCACACCTCGGCAACCTCGGTGCCGATCACCTGGGGGATCTGTTCCACCAACTCCCGGAATCCGAGTGACATTCCCCACATCCCCAGCTTGTCGGATGCACCCTGAGGAATCACATATGCAGTCTTTCCCCTGGCAGCCAACCTGTCCGCCTCCTCGGCCATGATGGCATCCCGGTCTTCCCACTCCGTTTGCGATATGTAACGGATGGTGGCTCCTGCAAGCAGGTCGATTATCAGGTTCGCAACCTTGGTGGCCGGTTTGTTCCCGTCGGGAGTGCGAAGCACCAACCGTACGTCGAAACCGAACCGGGCACAGGCCAGGGCGGTGGCCCGACAATGGTTCGACTGGAAGGCGCCGCAGGTGATCACCGTGTCTGCGCCCGCCTCCTGGGCTGCTGCCAGATGGAACTCGAGTTTCCGGACCTTGTTGCCGGATAGGCCGAAGCCGGTCAGGTCGTCGCGCTTCACCCAGATGTGGGGACCACCCCATACTTTCTTCAGCCGGGGGAACTCCTGAAGCGGGGTGGGAGTGAGAGCGAGATCGAGTTGGGGGAGGGGCTGGCGTAAGAGCGTTTTCTGCATTCGATGCACTATAGGCAACTCGCCGACACCAATTGGAAAACCGGTCAAGGGGAAGGGTCAGTCCCCTTGCCGAGAGGCGCTATTCGTAGGAGATGGCGTCCAGGATCTTGATGCGGCTGGCCGACCGGGCCGGGAGGATGGCGGCTATCACTCCGGCCACTCCCGCCAGGGCCATGTAGATGAGCAGTTGCAGGGCGGGAAGGCTGAACACCTCCAGGCCGTCATCGGCCAGGGCGAGTCTCACCGCCCATCCCAGCACACCGCCCAGCAGCACTCCCAGGACCGCTCCGAACACCGCTACCACCACCGCCTCCCAGCGGACCATCCGGCGAACCTGGCGACGGACCATACCCACCGCTCGCAGAAGGCCGATCTCCCGGATGCGTTCGGTGATGGAGAGCGCCAGAGTGTTGGTGATGCCCAGGATGGCGATGACGATGGCCAGCGCCAGCAGTCCGTTGAACACCGCCACGAGTTGTCCGATCTGGTTCTCGAAGTCGGTGGCGAACTCGCTCTTCGTCTGGATCTGCAGGAGCGGGTAGTTGGCCGCCAGCTCCTGTACCCGCTGCTGGGTTGCTTCCACCGCCACGCCTTCATCCACCGCCACCAGCACGAGCGCGGGCGCCGCTTCCGGATAGTACGCCCGGAACCGCTCCTCGGAGATGAGTATCCCTCCGAACGCCTCCGAGGCCAGGGTCCCCGTCACCTCCAGTTCGATGGTCCCTCCGGTGGGAAACTCAAGGGTGAGGACATCGCCCACGGCCCACCCGCGCTCTTCCATCTGGTTGGTCTCCACGATAATCCCCTCCACCACCGCTTCGACTCCGGGTTCGGCGCCGGTCGCCCACACCTGCTCCACGGTGGCGGGATCTATGGCGGCGATGTTGGTCACCTCTTCCCCGGACCCGTCGGCGGCGGCGATCTGAACCAGTCCCACTCTCACTGCTGACACCGCGGCCAGGTCATCCAGTCCCTCCAGTTCTTCCACGAAGTCGCCGCTCACTCCCGTGTTGAAGTTGATCGAGGTGATGGTGAGATCGGCGGCGAAGGTCTCCAGGAGCGACTGTCTCACCGAACTGGAGATGGAACTGGACAGCACCGCCACGAAGGAGACCAGGGCGATCCCGATCATCAGGGCCGAGGCGGTGGCGGCGGTGCGGCGGGGTTGTCGGCGGGTGTTCTCTTTCGCCAGCATGCCGGGCAGGCCGAAGAGGCGGGGGAGAGGCCATCCCAGGAAGGCTCCGGCCGGGCGCGCGAACAGCGGCGCCAGGATGGCAATCCCCAAAAAGAGCAGGAGAGCGCCGGCTCCGACCCAGGTGATTCCCAGCCACACCAGCCCCGTCACCAACCCCGCCACGCCCAGGATGGTTACCGAGAGCCCGATGATGGCCCGGTTGCGAAGAGAAGCCCTCCTGGTGAGGCCGGCTCCGATCCGGAGGGCGGCGACCGGCGGTACCGAGGAAGCCTTGAACGCAGGCAGCAACGCCGAGGTCACGGTGATAACCGTCCCCACCACCATGCCGATGACCAGGGTGCGGGTCTGGACCACCAGGTCGCCGGCGGGAAACGAGAAACCTATCAGATCGAGTGCCTCCCTCATCCCGTAGGCCAGCAGGATCCCGGCGCCCACTCCCAGGGCGGAAGCCACCATGCCTACGAGAGCGGCCTCGGTGGCCACCAACCTGACAATCTGGCGGGAAGTCGCCCCGATCGCCCTGAGTAGCGCCAGTTCCCTGAGCCGCTGGGCCACGATGATGCGGAAGGTGTTCTGGATTATGAAGGCGCCAACCAGGATGGCGACGGCGGCAAACACCAGGAGGGCGGTGTTGAAGAATCCCAGCGCGGTCTCCAGATCCTCGACGACCGACGCTTCCAGTTCCTCGCCTGTGGCGGCGGTCAATCCCTCGGGCAGCACTTCCTCGATTCTCTCGAGGAGCGCCCCGGGGGCCAGACCCTCCTCGGCCTGGATGACGATGGCGGTGAGTTCTCCCTCCAATCCCAGCAGGCGCTGGGTCTCCCGGTGCTCGAAGAGGAGAAGAGAACTCGCACCGAAATCGGTCTGGGAGACGGAAGTGGCCAGGCCCACCACCCGGAACCGCCCCTTTCCGTTCTCGAACGCCACGTCCACCTCCTGGCCGACGACGATGTCGTGGCGAGAGGCGGTGGCGGTGTCCACCACCACCTCGCCCGGACCGGCGGGTGGGCGGCCGTCTCCCTCGAGAACAGTCAGCCTGTTCACGCTGGGTGCGTCCACCCATGAGAAGGCGAATTTGGGAGGCCCGCTGATGCCCAGGAGATTGCCATCGGAGTCGAGCAACTGGGCGAAGCCTCTCACCGAGGGGACCGCCAGGGCGACTCCGGGGACCGAACCCACCCGATCCAGTATTTCTTCGTCGAAGGAGGGGAAGTTCTCTCCCTGTTGGGCGAACTCGGAGACATCGACTTCTACCTGCACGTCGATGCCGGCAAATGTGTCTCCGAAGAGCCGGTCGAAACCGTCCTGGATGGTGTCGGTGAAGACAAAGCTCCCGACAACGAACGAGACCCCCAAGATGATGGAGAGACCCGTCAGCGTCAACCGCATCTTGTGCGCCCACATGGCTTTGACGGCGCTGCGGAGCATTACTCGCCCAGTGACTTGAGGTGGTCGAAGATGGCGTCGGCGTTCGGGTCGTCCATACGGTTGGTGATCAGGCCGTCATCGAGGAATATCACCTCGTCCGCGTAGGCAGCCACTACGGGATCGTGAGTGACCATCACCACCGTCTGATCTATCTCATCAACCGCTCCCCTGATGAAGCCCAGCAGTTCGTCGGACGCCCGGGAGTCGAGGTTGCCGGTGGGTTCGTCGGCGCAGATAACGGTCGGGCGGGAGATCAGGGCCCGGGCCACCGCAACCCGCTGCTGCTGGCCACCGGAGAGTTGGCTGGGAAGGTGGTTGAGGCGGTCTCCCAAGCCGAGGGTCTTCACGATCCGGTCGAACCAGTCCTCCTCGACATCCGTCCGGGCGATGGAGAGGGGCAACAGGATGTTCTCCTCGGCGTTCAGCGTGGGAATCAGGTTGAAGGTCTGGAACACGAACCCGACCTTCTCGCGCCGGAGCAGCGTGAGTTCCCGGTCCTTGAGGGTGGACAGGGCCACGCCGTCGATGAACGCCTCGCCGCCCTCCAGGGTGTCCAGACCGGCCAGAGTGTGCAGGAGAGTCGACTTCCCCGACCCCGAAGGTCCCATGATGGCAGTGAACCGTCCCCGTTCTATGCGCAGCGAGACTCCCCGGAGCGCCTTTACGGCGGTCTCCCCCTCGCCATACACCTTTACTCCGTCCACCATCCGGACCGCTGGCTCGACTGCGGATGCCGCAACACTGGTTGATCCCATCTATATGGGATTCTTACCTGAACCCGGCGCTATCGGAAATCGGTTAGCCGACTTCGGGAGGTGCGGGCTCCTCCTTCTGATGGGAGAGGACTTCTGCGAGATGGTGACCCACCGATGTGACGTGATTGATGATTATCTTGTAAAGGTCCTGTTCCTCACCGGCTCGAAAGGCGGCCATGATCGATTCGTGTTCCCGGTAACCACGGATGGCGTAGTCCGGTGCTTCCTTCACGAAGTCATAGGGAACGAATGCGGTGACCCGTTTGAGGGCGGTGATGATCGGGTTGGAATGGGACATGCGGTTGAGTTGCCGGTGGAACCGGCCGTTGAACTCGGCGCTCTTGGGCAGGTCCAGGCTCTCGACGGCCTTTCCCATGTCCTTGTGGATCCTCTCCAATCTCCTCCGCTCTCCCGGGGTGCCGCGGGTCAGGGCCCGCACGGACGCCAAGGCGTGGAGATGAGCGTTGACTGCGAAGGCGTCCAGAATGTCGTCGCGGGTGACATCGGCCACCACGGCGTCGCGGTTGTTGGGTCGGGTCGCCAAGCCATCCATCACCAGTATGTTGATGGCGTCCCTCACCGGCATGCGGCTGGTCCCGAACCGCTCGCACAGGTCCTGCTGGGTGAGGGGAGTGCCGGGATCCAGATGCCCGAATAGAATCTGCCGACGCAACTCCTGGGAAATCTGCAGTCCCAGCGGTGTTCTTTGAAGTATGTTCTGCCCGGAAGCCATAATAGAGGGTGCTTCCAAGTATACCGGTATACGGTCACCGACCCCTGGGAAGGACAGTCAACTTCTTTGGGACCGGTGTGCTTGCCGGCTTTCGAGGGGGTTCTCAAACCCGCAGTTTACCAAAGAGATGTGATACTATATATCGCAATGCGTTGTGTAATATCGTAAAAACCGTCTTCTAATGAGTTGATGCCCCTATTTGAACGGATGCCGGAGAAACCTCCCAAAGGGTTGGTAAAACCACAAACTAACCCGCGAAACCCATGGCGCCCTTTACCCCTCCGGGCCCACCCCCACCACCACCGAACCATAAGGGGCCGGCGAGAGTCCGCGAAGGGATGTCGGTGCACTTCGCCGGTGGTACCTCTCAAGCTTGATCCGATGAGCTCTTCGTTCGGGATCGGAGGGCTTTTTGCAACTGTCGACAGGATGGTTCAAACCACTGCCGGAGATCAAGCCCTGGCGGTATGGATTGTTTCGCGAGATTGAGGAGATTCTTACCGGTGGGCACGCCTTTGCCTCGCAACGCGGTGCCACCGGAGGCCGACTGTAAAGGGTCAACCCGGGTAGTTGGTTGACCCGCCGGTGAGGCCTAGACGCTGGGTGGCGGCTCGTAGTGAGCGGAGACCGGCGTCCCCTCCATCACATTCACCGCCCAGATGGATCCCTTCTTGCAGAAGTAGATGGGGTCCGACAGCACCGTACCGGCCTGCGCCAGCCGTAGCATGGTGGCAGGGATGACGTCCCCGTGGCTGGAGAGGGCGGCATTGACCCCCGAGAGTTCATCGAGAAGCTGCATGGTGGTGCTCATTCCTCCGCCCTCGGCGAGAGCGGGATGTTCCTCCACGGGGATGCCCAGCATCTCTCCCAGCGGTTCCAGGGTTTGGGTGCAGCGCACGTAGGGACTCGAGAGCAACCGGTCGATGCCCTCCGGAGCGAGCCGGTCGGCAAGCGCATGGGCCTGTCGCCACCCCTTCTTGGTGAGAGGGCGGATGTGATCGGGTCGGGTCCACTTCCGACGACTTCCCGCCACCGCGTGCCTCACTACGAACAGCGTTGTGGTCGACTGCAGGCTTGCATAGTCGGTGTTCCTTACCAACCTTCGGTCGTGGGCATAAGAAAGCAGGCGGCTCTCTGAAATCCGGATCCATCGGATTTCGTCCACTTCCCGGCCCGCTTTGAACCCGGCGAATGACCAGAAGGTCATTGCGTAGTAATCCACCTCTTTCCAGCCGTCCGGCGAAATGTATTCTTGCTTTCCCAGAGGGGCTATGACGCGACACCGATAGCCGGTCTCCTCCCACACCTCCCTTATGGCCGCGGCCTGCGCGACCGCTTTGAAGAAGCGCATGAAATTTTTATCCGCGATGAGG
>CAYWGY010000124.1:0-8156 GCA_964458055.1 uncultured Acidimicrobiaceae bacterium
AGGTACCGCATCTTCCCCGGTGTCTATTGAGAGGGCTTCTTGCCCCGGTTAGATGACCCGGCGCTACGAAGGTAGTAATCATGCCGGTCTGTTGCGTCTGCCGGAATTCTCGCTGCACCCGGTGATTGCGGAGCTTGTTGTGGAGGGGGCGCCGGACGATGGAAGAACCCACCGGCGCTCAGCCGATCGTTACCTCGTCACCCCGGCGACCGCAAGCCGGTCGATTCGATCACTGGGACACCATCCAGCGTGAGGTTTGCCTCCAAGAGAATGCCGTCCATGTGCCCGGTGGCGCTTATACCCCCGCCGAGTTGCGGTGCGGTATTCGCACCGAAGGCAACCACCACGCCGCCGTAGTAGCTCTCCCAAGCGGCGAGGTCGAACGACTCCAGGTCGGCCCGGGGGTCGAATCCGAAGCCGAGGTGGGCAACCAGGTAGAGGTTGGGATCGTCGAACTGGCGGGTCCAGCGATCGAACACGCGGGCTTCCTCGTGGTCGGTGTCGATCTGGACGATCCGTCCGGCCTCCACCTCGACCCGAATCGGGGTCTTGGTGGTGTAGCAGTACTGCGGAAAGAGGATCATCGGACCGTTGAAGTAGACCACGCCCTCCACCGTCTCGACCTCGGGAGCGCAGTTGATCATGCACACCCCGTAGCTGTCCCACTGTTGCGACTCCCACACATATCCCCGCTGGGCATGCCACGGGCTGTCGCCTCGTCTGCCCCGCAGGTCGGTCCCCAGGGGACTGGTGATGTGGATCTCCTGGGTACCGGCGGTCAGTCTCTCGGACACATCGGCTCTCCACAGGATGTCGTCGGTGGGAGGCCGGTCGATGATGGAACGCTCCGGCACCAGGACCTGCAGGATCCGGGCGCCCGCTTCGATGATTGGCGGAAGGCCCGGCGCGTACAGCCAGGTGTTGGAGGCGAGATCGAATATGATGTCGGCCGATCTCATGGCGGTGAGCGCCACCTCGGGTGGGTCCGTCTCGGGAAAACGGGCGGTGGCCCGGATCAGGGTGACGTCGGCGCCGGTGGCCAGCGCGGCCGCGTACCACGCTTCGACCATGGCCGGGTTCTTCTCCGAATCGGTGTAGACGACCACCCGTTCATCCGCGGTGACCTGACAGCGCCGCACCGATTCCATAGCCGCTTGGAACAATTCGGGAAATCCGACATCCATTCTCTTACTCCTCTCTTACCGAACCGTCGGAGACCAGTACCTCTCCGTCGATCATCACGAACTGGACCGACCGCAGGACATTGAGATCGTCTAAGGGATCGCCGTCCACCGCGATGGTGTCGGCGGCCCTTCCTTCCTCCAGGACCCCGAAGTCGGGACGTGGTGAGATGACCAGCGCGGCATCCCGGGTGGCGGACTGGATGGCCCGGTAGTTGTCGATCCCGAAGTCGGTGAAGATGATCATCTCGTCCACGATGTCGCCGAACCCGTCGGTGCCGGTGGCGAAGTGGACCCCGGCCTCGAGTGCGTGGCGGAAAGACTCGAGGTGGGGTTCGAGGATCGCCTCTGCGATCGGGATCCAGGTCTCGGGCATCCCGTACTCGATCCCGTGGTGATAGATGCCCTGCATGGTGGAGAGGGTGGGTACCATCGCCACCCCGTTGTCGGCCATGAACCTGGCCTGGTCTGCGTTCAGGTAGATACCGTGCTCGATGCAGTCCACTCCCGCCTCCAAGGCGTTGGAGATTCCGGGCACGCCGTCGGCATGGGCGGTGATCCGCCGGTCGGCCGAGTGCACGGCCTCGACGGCCGCCGCCATCTCCACCACCGACAACTCGGGCTGGGAGGGAAGTTCTCCTTCCCGGGTGATTCCCACTCCGCCCGAGGCGATGATCTTCACGAAGTCGGCTCCGGCCTTGAGTTGGGCCCGGGCAGCCTTGCGGGCCTCCCAGGGACCGTCCACCTCCACTCCCGACATGGATCCGTGCCCGCCGGTCATTACCACCACCTTCCCGGCACACACCATCTTGGGGCCGAGCAGGTAACCCTCGCTGATGGCTCGGCGGATCATCAGGTCGATGTGGCCCGGCGCTCCGGGTATCCGGGCGGTGGTGACTCCGATCCTCACCAGTCGCCGGGCGTGGTAGGCGCCGACCAGCGCGAACATCATGTCAGGTTCCACCACGCTCGGATCGCCGATGGCGTAGCGATCGTGTCCGGAGAGGTGCTCGTGGCAGTCGATCAGTCCCGGCAACAGTGTTGCCTCGCCGAGATCCAGGACCTCATCCTCCGGTTCGCGGATGTTATCTGCCCGCCCCACCGCCACGATCTTCGATCCCCTCACCCGGACTCCACCCCTTTCAATGGGGGGATCGTCCCCGCCGGTCAGGACCTGGCTTGCTTGTAATATCGTCACGCTCATCGGAGGTTCTCCTCTCCTCGGGTCAAAGGGGTGTGATGGGTGGCCACGGGTTTCCAGGCGTAGTGGCAGGCGGCCCGGTGAGCCGAGGCGCCGGGGCCGGACTCCAGAGGAGGACGGACGGTGGCACAGTGATCGGTGGCCACCGGGCACCGGGGGTGAAAGGGGCAACCTTGCGGCAGGTCGAAGGGACTGGGAGGGTTTCCTCCGATGGACCGGGCGTCGTCGCGGCTCTTTCTCTCCAGGCTGGGTGCGGCCGCCAGCAGCGCCTGGGTGTAGGGGTGGCGGGGGTCTTCGAAGAGTTCCTCGGTGGCGGCGATCTCCACAATCCGGCCCATGTACATCACCGCAACCCGGTCGCACAGGTATCTAACGACGCTCAGGTCGTGGGCGATCAGGATCAGGGTCAGGCCCAGCCGCTCGCGAAGCGAGGCCAACAGGTTCAGGACGGTGGCCTGGATGGAAACATCCAGTGCCGAGACCGGCTCGTCGGCGATCAGCACCTCGGGCTCCACCGCCAGGGCGCGGGCGATGTTCACCCGCTGTCGCTGGCCTCCCGACAGTTGGCGGGGATAGACGTTGGCGATCCGCGAATCGAGGCCCACCAGCGCCAACAACTCGACCGCCCGGGCGGCAACCCGGTCGGATTCCACCACCCTGTGCACCCGGAGAACCTCCCGGAGGGCCTGGCCGATGGTCATGCGGGCGTTGAGCGAGGAGTAGGGGTCCTGGAACACGATCTGGATCTTCTTCCGATCCGAGAATGCCCGCTTCTCATCGAATGTCCGTCCTTCGTAGACGGTCTGTCCCGAGGTGGGCGGGTACAGACCCACCAGGCACCGGGCCAGGGTGGACTTGCCGCACCCCGATTCGCCGACGATGCCCAGACTCTCCCCCCGCACCACCTGGAAGCTGACGTCGTCGAGGGCCTGCAACTTCTGGGTGGGCCTCCGGAATATCACATCGCCCACCGAGCGTCTCGACGAAAACGTCTTCGCCAGGCCGCGCGCCTCGAGGATCGGGCCGGCGGTCATGATGCCTCCGCCTCCGTGGTGGCGGCTGGGCCGGCCAAGGCGTCGGAGCGTATGCAGGCCGTCGACTGGTGGTGGTTGAGACTCCGAAGGGAGAACACTCCGTGGGCACAGTCCTCTCGAGCGTAGGAACAGCGCGGCAGGAACGGGCAGCCCTCCCCCGGACTGACCAGATCGGGAGGCGATCCCGGTATGGCCACCAGCGGGGTCCGCCCCCGGCTAACGTCGGGCACGGCCCCCAGGAGTCCCAGGGTGTAGGGATGGCGGGGCTGCCCGAAGACCGCGTCGATGGCGCCCGACTCGAGGAATTGTCCGGCATACATCACCGAGACCGTCCGACAGGTCTGGGCCACCACCGCCAGGTCGTGGGTGACATACACGATCGCCACCCCGGTCTCCTCCGATATCCGGCTGAACAGCTTCAGGATCTGGTCCTGCACGGTGACGTCCAGAGCGGTGGTGGGCTCGTCACAGAGAATGATCCTTGGTTCGGACGACAGGGCGATGGCGATCAGCACGCGCTGGCTCAGCCCTCCCGAAAGTTCGTGCGGATAGGCCTCGAAGCGGCGTACCGGATCGGGGATCCCCACCTGGCGCATCAGGTCCAGCGCCCGGTCCCGGGCGGCCCTCCGCCCCAGGCCGAGCCTGTGTCGGGGGGCCTCGGAGATCTGGTGACCCACCCTCACCACCGGATTGAGCGCAGTCATCGGCTCCTGGAACACGATGCTGACCCCCTCCACCGCCTTGGAGCGTCCCCCGGCCAGGGGGACGGGTCGACCGGAGACCGAGATGGCCCCTGCGGCCGCGGCGTTTCCGGGCAGAAGCCCCAGGATGGCGCGCAGCAGGGTGGTCTTCCCGCTACCCGATTCGCCGACGATGCCGTGGGTTTGCCCGGCCTCGACGTCGAAGGACACACCCCGGACGGCTTGCACCACCCCCCGGGGTGAAGATAGTCGCACCTGCAAATCGCGGACCTGAAGCACCGGCGCGCTCATTCGGGACGTAGCCTGTGAGTCAGCCCGTCTCCGATCAGGGAGAAGGACAATCCCACGATCACCACCGCTATCCCGGGAATGGTTGACAACTGCCACTGGGTCGTCATGAAACTCTGTCCCGAGGCGATCATCGATCCCCAGTCGGGGGTGGGGGGAGGAACGCCGAGGCCCAGGTAGCTCAGGGTAACCACTCCCACGATGATCACCACGATGTCCGACATGGCGTAGGTCACCGGCTGGGTGATCACGTTGGGGAGGATGTGGCGCACGATGATGCGCAGGTCGCTGTATCCGAGGGTTTTGGCCGCCATCACGTACTGCTGGCCCCGCGCCGACAGCACCTCCCCCCGTACTATCCGGGCATAGGACACCCAGGCCACGATCGCCATGGCGATGAAGATGGACGGGATGCCGGGTCCCAGGGAGAACACCAGGGCGATGATCAGCACGTAGTAGGGGAAGGCCATCAGCATGTCGGTTGCGGCGGAGACCGCCAGGTCGATCCTGCCCCCGTAGTAGCCGGCCACCGCCCCGAGCAGCGTCCCGGTCACGAATGGGGTGATCACCGCTCCTATCCCGATCAGGAGGTCGAGTCGCGCCGCATACAGGAGGCGGGTCCACACATCCCGGCCCAGGTGATCAGTGCCCAGCAGGTGGTCCGAAGACGGCGGCGCCAGGATCGACTCCAGGTCGTGGGCGAGGGGATCGTAGGGAGTGATCCAGGGTGCCAGGATGGCGGCCACCACGATCACCCCCAGCAGGCCGGCGCCGAGCGTCAGCGAGTAGGAACGGCGGCCCCGGGCCGTCTTCGGGGACTCCGAGTGCGAGACCGCGGTCATGACAATTGCACCCTGGGATCGAGCGAGGCTCGCACCACGTCGGCCAGGAGGTTCACCAGCACCACCAGCAATCCGAATATCAGCGCCAGTCCCTGGACGACCGCGAAGTCACGTTCCAGGACCGCGTCGATCATCAGCGCCCCCAAGCCGGGTAGGGCGAACACTTTCTCAACGATCAGGGTGTTTCCCACCAGCCACCCGAGGTTCACCCCCAGCACCGTGACGGTGGGAATCACCGCATTGCGAAGCCCATGGGCCCAGAGCACCCGGACCCCGGCGAGGCCCTTGGCCCGGGCGGTTGCGATGTAGTCGGCCTCCATCACCTCGATCAGCGACGACCGGAGGCTCCGGATTGTGAAGGGAGCGATCCCGATCGCCACCGTCAGTCCGGGCAGGATCATGGCGATGAGGCGGTCGGGCCAGGTGGCGCCGTACCCGCCCACCGGAAGCCAGTCCACCCGCAGCGCAACGAACGTCAGAAGGAGGATCCCCACCCAGAACGCCGGCAGGCCGAGGCCCACCATTGGGATCACCCGCACCACGTGGTCGGGCGCCCGTTCCTCCCGGAGAGCGGCCACCACCGCCAGCGGCAGGGAGATGACCATGGCGAACAGCGCCGAGATACCCAGCAGCAGGAGGGTGGGGGTGAACCGGCCCGTCACCAGTTCGGTGGTGGGGACGTTGTAGCTCAGGGAGGTCCCGAGGTCTCCCTGGGTGAGGCCTCCCAGGAACGAGAGGAACTGTTCATGCAGGGGGCGATCGAATCCCCACCGGAGATTGAATGCCTCGATCGCCTCGGCCGGCGCCCGGGGTCCCAGGAGCGTTCGCGCCGGATCCCCGGGCACCAGGTGGATCATGAAGAAGACGATGATGGTCATCCCCAGGATCACCGGGATCATCCTGAGCAGGCGGCGGAGGAAGTACCGAAGGGCCATCTTCCGCGCCGCCTGCTACAGGACTGTCGTTACTCGTCCAACCAAACGTCCTCCAGGTGGCGCTTGCCAACCGGGTTGACCCACAGGCCCTTGACGCTGTCGCTCCAGGCGAACGGTGCATCCAACGCCACCAAGGGAATGAACGGCACCTCTTCGGCGTTGAGCGCCTGGATGTCGGCGTAGATCTGTGCGCGATCGGCGTCCGCGAACGTCGTCTGGCCTGCTCTCACCAACTCGATCATCTCCGGGTTGTTGTAACCGGTGCTGTAGGAGTCGCCTCCACCCAGTTCGGGGTCGAACATGAAGGAGATCTTCTGGTCCGGATCGGGGATGTCCATCGTCCATCCGGTGAACGCTATCTCGTAGTCGAACACGGAGATGGTGGAGTAGAACTGCCCCGGGTCGATGGTCCGGATCGAGATGTCGATGCCGAGCGGCGCCAACTGTCCCTGGATGATCTCCACGATCGGCAGGTTCGGCGACTGGTCGCCCACCAGGTACTCGGCCGAGAATCCGTCCGGCACGCTCGACTGGGCCAGTTCGGCTCGGGCCAGATCCATGTTGGATTCCAGGCAGGGCGTGTCAGGATCGTGGAATGGCACCGCCGGGGAGATCACTGAGCACGCCGGGCCGCCGTGCCCGAAGAGGGCGGCGTTGGCTATGGCGTCCTGGTCGATGGCGTGGGCGATCGCCCGCCGCACATGGCGATCATTGAACGGCTCGATGGTGGTGTTGAAGCTCACCCAGTACACCGTGGTGGCCGGGAAGGTGGTGGCGGTTATGCCCTCCTTCTCGTTGAGGGAGTCCAACAGGTTGAGCGGCACGTTCTGTGCGATGTGCGCCTGGCCGCCTTCCAACTGGAGGATGCGGGTGTTGTCGTCCGGCACCTGGGTCCAAGTGACGCTGTCCACATAGGGCTTTCCTTCCTGCCAGTAGTTGTCATTTTTCACTAGCCGGATGTACTCGCCGGGCACCCACTCGTCGAAGAGGAAGGGTCCGGTCCCGATCGGGTCCTCGAAGAACTCCTCGGCGCTCATGCCTGCGTAGTCGGCGGGCATGATGGCGGCCGCCCACACCGAGAGATCGGCGAGGAACGGCGCCCACGGGAAGCTGGTGTTGAACACCACCGTCATGTCGTCGGGAGTCTCGATCGACTCTATGGCGGACAAGAGGAAGCCGAATGCCGCCTCGTCGATCGCCCGCTGGATCGAGAACTTCACATCGGCCGAGGTCATCGGCTGACCGTTGGAGAACTCCACGCCTTCACGCAGGGTGACGGTCCATGACTTCCCGTCGTCGGAGACCTCGTAGTCGCTGGCGAGCCAGGGATTCACCGAGGATCCGTCGGCGCTGGTGGCGAAAAGGGTCTCGAAGATGTGATCGAGAACATAGATGGTGTCGGTCTCCACCGCCGCTCCGGGGTCGAGCGTCGTGTTGTCCCGGTGCCTGGCGAAGATCAAATCGCCCCCGTACTTGGGGCCGTCCGCGTCCTCATCCATCATCTCGTCGTCTGCCATGTCCTCGTCTTCGGCCATGTCGTCGTCTGCCATGTCGTCGTCCGACTCGGGCTCGTCGTCGGCAGGCGCCGCGGCCGTGGTGGCGGGAGCGGCAGCGGTGGTGGTTACCTCAGCCGCCGCGGTTGTGGCGGTCTCCTCGTCATCGGCTCCGCAGGCCGTGGCAATGAGCGACAGGGCCAACAGTAAAGCGATACCAAGGGTGCCCCTCTTCTTGAGCAGGTTCATTTGTGCTCCCTTCTGATCTGGTTGCTCAACAGGGTAATCCTCGCTCTTCGGTTATGCCTGCCGAGGTGGCGTTTTCATGTGCTCGGGTTGAGGATTTCGTCCGATGTGATACGCTCCCGGTTCCAACCGACAGACTTGGTACCCGGGATGAAGGCTGCGGCTATAGGCTCTTTTGAGCAAGGAGCACAGGCGGAGAGCGAAATGAGTTTGGCAGGACGATTCAGCATAGTTG
>CAYWGY010000125.1:0-8093 GCA_964458055.1 uncultured Acidimicrobiaceae bacterium
CCACATCGTGGCAGAACACAAGAAGGTGGCCAACCACAGCCTGCTGGGGCTCTCCGGAGCCACTCTCTCGGACATCCAGCGGGTGTTCTCCCATCCCGAGGCCCTCTCGCAGGCGGAGAACGCCATCGCCCGCCGGGGTTGGGAGGCCGTGCCGGTACACGACACTGCCGGGGCGGTGCGTATGGTGGCATCCCAGGGTGATCCCTCCCAGGCTGCCCTGGCTCATCGCAGCGCTGGTGCGCTGGGCCTGACGGTGCTCCTGGACAAGATGGTCGACCGGGCCGACAACACCACCCGTTTCGTGGTGCTGGCCGCAGGACAACCCACCGTTGCCGATAACGCCAACAAGACCTCTGTGGTCTTCGAAGTCCTTCACCGACCCGGATCGCTGGCACTGGCGCTCACCGAGCTAGCCGCCCGGGGCGCCAACCTCACCAGGATCGAATCCCGTCCTGCTGCCGAGGCTTGGCGGTACCGCTTCTTTGTGGACCTCGACCACTCCCCGGGACCCGAAGGAGTGGCCAGGGTGTTCAATCCTCCCCTGGTGACCGTCAGCAATTTGCGCATGCTCGGCAGTTACCGGGTAGCTCCCTAGCTCTCCACCAACGCCGGCAAGACTCTCCAGCAAAGGCCGGAGCGGCGCGGTGAGCGAAGGGGGTGGGGGCTTTCCCCAGCGCAGGTCTTCCAACTCGCCGATGACAGCGTCAGGTGGTCTGCCCGCCCAAGCCGTCAGGTGGTTCATCATCCTGTGGTGGCTGTGGCCGCCGCCCAGCCGGTTGACCACCGTGCGTACGGGCGGCCTCGCGCCCAATCGAGCCAGGAGAGAGGCGGCCCGCACGATCCCCGAGGGACTGGCCCGGCACACAACCACTCGCTCACCCACCCAACTGTCGAAGCGAGCCGGGTCCGGCCCCAGGTCCACCACCACGGTTTCATAGTCGAACAGTCGCGACCAGGCGGTCTGCTGCATGCCCACCACTGAACCTCGGGGACTCCACAGCAACAGGTCCATCCCGTGGGCGGCGACGAGTTGGTAGGGGCGAGACGGCGGAGAGATACCCAAGCGCAATCCCAGCGCGGGAGAGGTGTCCGCCTCGACCAACAGGGTCGAACCCCGGCAGCGGGCCAGCCAGGCCAGGGCCACGGCTATCTCCGTCCTCCCGGGAGCGCCGCGAGGTCCTCCCACGGCGATGACCGCGGGGACCCTGGCCGGGAGGGAATCCCGAAGTTGCGGGGATGCGGCCACTCCGATGATGGCTGCGACCTGCTGGGGATCGGGATCGTCCAGAACATAGTGACAACCCCATTCCTCCAGCATGCGCTCACCTCGGCGGTGGTAGGGATCACTTACGCCGATCACCAGGGCTCCCATGTGCCGCCAAGCCGAAATGAGACCCGGGGAGAGCCAGGGAATCTCCGCTCCCACCAGTACCGCTGGGACTCGATCCACTACGAGAGCCCGGTGGATGTGTCCCGGCTGAAGCGCGCGGGGAGCCACCCGCAGCGTTCCGGTCACCCGGGCCCTTTCCACCAATTCCGACTCCCAAAAAGGACCGGCGGTGGTGATCACCCTGGGGATCATCTCAGTTCCACCATTTCCATGGAGCGAAACGGGATGATCATCCGGGGACTGTCTCCCAATTCCACATGGTCTTGGGTGACCGCAAAAGGGACTCCCTCGCACAGATGGCCACCCCTGACCCAGATCCGCACCGTGCGCCCGGCATCCTCGGCATCCAGGAGGCGGTCCCGGAGGGTGGCCATCCTCCGCATCTGGAGAGTGGCGGCGTCGTGCTCGTATTCGAGCGCCTCGTCGAAGCGGCGGCGGGCCAGGTTTTCAAAGTCCGCCAAGTCGGGATGCTCGGGTTCGGTGTAGGCCATCTTCTTACCTTTCAACAGTGCCGTGAAGACACTCTGGTATCCCGGTCAGGAGGGAGTCAAGCCTGCAGGGAGGGTTTTAGGAAAACATTTCCCAGCCTGACTTTCACTATCGGTCAAAACGTGATAGCGTGAGAGAAAAAGTTAAGAAGATAGGAGGTCTATGCACGTATCACTTACGGTTAATGGCCAGCGGGCGGTGACCGACGTCGAACCACGCACTCTGTTGGTGCATCTGCTGCGAGACGAACTGGGCCTGACCGGCACACATGTGGGATGCGACACTTCCTACTGTGGCGCCTGCACGGTGATCGTCGACGGTAAGACTGTCAAGTCCTGCACAATGCTGGCCGTTCAGGCGCAGGGCGCCGATGTGACCACCATCGAGGGTATGGCCGCCAACGGCGACCTCCATCCCGTCCAGGAAGGTTTCTGGGAACGGCATGGTCTCCAATGCGGCTTCTGCACTCCGGGCATGATCATGTCGGCGGTGGGCCTGCTGTCTGAAAATGAGTCTCCCACAGAGAATGAAATACGCCACGGACTGGAAGGCAATCTCTGCCGCTGCACCGGCTATCACAACATCGTCCGAGCTGTGGAGTACGCCGCCGCCAAGATGCGGGGCGAAGAGCCGCCTCCCCCAGAATGGGAAGGGGGTTCGGAATGAGCACAACCAGCGTCCTAGGCGGGGTGGTCAAGCGCAGAGAGGACCCTGCCCTCATCAGGGGCACCGGTCTCTACGTCGACGACCTTCAGTTGCCGGGTATGCTGCATGCCGCCTTCGTGCGCAGCCCTTACGCACACGCAGAGGTGGTTTCGGTGGATGCCTCCGACGCCATGGCGATGGACGGGGTCCATGCGGTCTACACCGCTGCCGATGTCGCCCATCTCGGCGACCTGGTCACCCAGGTGGCGGTCGGAAAACTCCGGCCGTTGCTGGCGGGCAGCCATGTCAACCACGTGGGCGAGGCGGTGGCCATGGTGGTGGCCGACAGCCGCTACCTGGCGCGTGACGCCGCCGACAGCGTGGATGTGGATTACGAACCCCTCGATGCTGTTATCGGTCTCAAGGAGGCCGCCTCCGACGCCGCGCTGGTACATGACGACATGGAGTCCAATGTCCTGCTGGCCTGGGAAGGTGGTCCCTGGGGTAATGATGAAGCCATAGCAGCCACCAGGGAATCAATCGCCGAGGCCAAGGCAAGGGAAGACACGGTTACCGTCTCGTTCGAGGCAGTCAACCAGCGTCTGCTGCCCATGCCCATGGAGCCCCGTGCGGTGGTGGCGGACTGGAACCCCGGCTACGGCCGTTTCACTGTTCACTCCTCCACCCAGATAGCTCACGCCCTGGCAGGGGGAATAGCCCAGACTTTCGGGCTCTCCCTCACCGATGTCAGGTGCATAGCTCCCGAGGTGGGAGGAGGCTTTGGCTGCAAGCTGAACGTCTACAACGACGAGATCCTGGTCTGTTTCGCCTCCCAGCGGCTGGGCCGCCCGGTCAAGTTCACCGAGACCCGGCGGGATGCTGCCGGCTCTACCATCCACGGTCGCGGCTGGGTAGCCACCGCCACTGTCACCGGTACCCGCGACGGCAAGGTCCTGGGGTACGAGTTGGACGGCATCGCCGACATGGGCGCCTACAGCCAGAACTTCACAGTCGCCATTCCCTTCCTGGGTTTGTTCGTGGGCGCCGGCCAGTACAACTTCCCCACCTACTGGAAGATCGCCTGTGTGCACACCCACACCATGACCACCGACGCCTACCGCGGCGCCGGTCGGCCGGAAGCCGCCTACTACCTGGAGCGGGCTCTTGACGCCTTCGCTCGGGAGATAGGGGTGGACCCGGCTGATGTCCGGAGGAAGAACTACATACCCGCCGAGGACTTCCCCGGCGCGGCAACCCACATCGGGTTCCCCATGGACACCGGTGACTACGAGAACAACCTCGATGCACTCCTGGAAACGGCCGGCTATGAAGAACTGAAGGCCGAGCGGGACCAGATGCGAGCCTCTGGGCGGCTGGTGGGCCTGGGCCTCGCCACCTATGTGGAAGTTTGCGGTTTCGGTCCGTCAGCCTTGGTGGATCTCGGGTTCTCCTGGGCCGCATACAAGATCCCATCCGGCTTCAACGGATCGGGTCTGGTTCGGGTTCAGGCCGACGGCACCGCCTCTGTGATCATCGGCACCGGTCCCTCGGGACAGGGCCACCAGACCACCTGGGCGCAGATCGTCTCCCAGCAACTGGGAATCCCGGTGGAGAACATCAGGGTGAGCCACGGCGACACCGCCGAGTCGCCCCTCGGAATCGGAACCTTCGGGTCCCGCTCCGCAGCGGTGGACGGCTCGGCCACCTACGAGGCCGCCAACAAGGTGGCAGCCAAGGCGGCCAAGCTGGCAGCCCATCTGCTCGAGGCCTCCGCCGACGATATCGTGTTCGCCGACGGCGGCGCTCACGTGGCGGGCTCCCCCGACCAGCAGGTCTCCTGGTCCGACATCGCCACCCTGGCCTACCAGCCGCACCGCCTGCCCGAGGGCATGGAGGGCGGACTGGAGGCTCACGCCGTGTTCAGTCCCGGAAACGCCACCTGGCCCTTCGGTTCCCACCTGGCTCTGGTGGAAGTGGACGGCGACACCGGTGATGTGAAGCTGCTGCGCTACATTGCCATGGACGACTGCGGCAACGTCATCAACCCGATGATCGTGGACGGACAGATCCATGGCGGGCTGGCCCAGGGAATCGGTCAGGCGATGTTCGAGGACGGCGACTACGAGGCGGACGGAAACCTCCTCAAGTGGTCATTCGTGGAGTATCCGCTGCCGACCTCTGCCGACCTGCCCTCCTTTGAGTTGCATCGCACCGTCACCCCCACGGATGTCAACCCGTTGGGAGTCAAGGGGATCGGCGAGGCCGGAACCATCGGATCGGCACAGACCGTGGTCAACGCGGTTGTCGACGCCCTGTCGCCTCTGGGGGTAACCCATGTGGACATGCCGCTACGCCCCAAGCGGGTGTGGGAGGCAATCCAGGCGGCCAAGACGAACGGGAGTGTGAGCTGATGTATCCCAGGTCATTCGAGTATGTATCCCCGGGGTCGCTGGACGAGGCCACCTCGATTCTGGCTTCCACCGAGGGCGCCAAGATACTGGCCGGGGGCATGAGCCTGCTTCCGCTGATGAAGCTCCGGCTGTTCTCGCCGGAAGTGGTGGTGGACATCGGACGCATCCCCGGGCTCTCTTCGATAGAGGACCGCGGGGACCACATCGGAGTCGGGGCCCTGGTGCGCCACGCCGACACGGCTTCCAATGCTCTTATCGCCGAACACGCCGCCGCCCTGGCCACTGCCGCCTCCTGGACGGGAGACGTGCAGGTCCGGAACCAGGGCACCACCTGCGGCGCCATCGCCCACGCCGACATCGCCGCCGACCAGCCGTCGGCTGCCCTGGCCCTGGGCGCCACCATGGTGGCGACCTCTGCCGGCGGCGTTCGTGAGATCGCAGCTGCCGATTTCTTCGTGGACACGCTCACCACCGCCTTGGAACCCGGAGAGATCCTCACCGAGATCCGGATTCCCAAGCAGGGCGGAGGCTCCGCCTACGAGAAACTCGGACGTCGCGGGGGCCACACCGATTACGCGGTGGCGGGCGCCTCGGCCTGGGTATCGGTCTCCGACGGAGCGGTGTCTGCCGCCCGGGTCGCCCTCACCGGCGTCGGCCCGAAGCCGACACTGGCCGAAGGCGTCGTCGAAGCCCTGGTCGGGACCGACGGTTCGGACGCCGCCGTTGCGGCTGCGGCCGATAGGGTCCTCGAAGGCGTGACAGTCCTGGACGATCTGTTCGGAACGGTCGACTACAAGTCTCACTTGGCCAAAGTCATGACCGGTCGGGCACTGCAACAGGCAATAGCCGCCGCCAGCTAGACAAGTCAATCAACCCTCTGCCGGAAGCGGGCGGAGACTATGCAAAAGGGTCGGGACCCCGGAAGGGATCCCGACCCTTTTATTACTTGAATACTCTCGCCTATGCGCTTTGGCTGTCGCCGGTCTCCTTGAGTAGTTCTCCGATGGCGGCCACGCTGCCGAGCACTCCGCTGGTGTCGAGGGGGAGGAACACCTTGGTGGCGGTGCCGTTGGCGATGCCTTGGAGCGCCTCGAGGTAGCGGATGGCAATCAGGTCGGGGGTGGGATCGCCCTGGTGGATGGCCGCGAACACCTTCTCGATTGCCTGGGCTTCACCTTCGGCCACGGTCAGCAGTTTGTACCGCTGTCCATCAGCCACCGTCTTGATAGCTGTCGCCTCGCCCTCGGCCTCCAGGATCTGGCTCTCCCTGATTCCCTCGGCCTTGAGGATGCGGGAGCGCTTGTCGCCCTCCGCTTCGGTCACCACCGCTCTTCTCTCTCGCTCAGCCTTCATCTGGCGGTGCATGGACTGGGTCACGTCGGCGGGAGGCTCGATCCTTTGAATCTCAACACGCACAACCCGGGTCCCCCATTTGTCGGTGGCGTCATCAAGGATCTGGCGCAGCTTGGTGTTTATCACCTCGCGAGAGGTGAGCGCGGAATCGAGGTCCAGGTCGCCGACCACATTCCTCAGGTTGGTCTGGGCCAACTTGGTGACCGCCACGATGAAGCGGCCCACGTTGTACTTCAGCTTGACAGGGTCGGTGGCCTCGTAGTAGATCACCGCGTCCACGGTGACCACCACGTTGTCCTTGGTGATCACCTCTTGGGGGGGAACATCCACCACCTGCTCCCGCATGTCGACCTTGATTATGCGCTTGACAAAGGGCGTCACCCATCTCAGGCCCGAGTCGACCGTCTTCTGGTACCGGCCGAGCATCTCGATAAGGCCCTTTTCGTAGGGCCTAATCACTTTCAAGCCGGCGGCGGCGAACAGGATCAATACCAGGGCCACCGCCCCGAACAATCCGATAACGGCTAGATCCTCCATCTGGTCACTTCCTTCCTAACGCTGACCGCGTCCTTGTCTATGAGCGGGGAACCACGATCAGCTTGGTTCCTTCCACCCCTACAACCTCAATCGAATCTCCGACGGGGACGTTGTCCTTTCCCTCTTCGACGGTGGCCCGCCACTCCTCTCCGAAGATTCTCACCATGCCCTTCCCGCTGATGTGGTCGATTTCCTCCAGGACCAACCCGGTCGCCCCTTTCCAACGGTTGGCACCCACCCGGGGCTGGCCGCCATTGTCCTGTCGCCTGATGTAGCGGTGGAGCACCGCCCACGACAGGATCGAGATGCCGAAGAACACCAGCCACTGGGCGAGGACGGACATTCCCAGCCAGGACATAATGGCTGCCGCCCCGCCGCCGATCACGAAGGGCAACAGGAAGAACCCGGCAGTCAGCACCTCTCCTATTCCCATCAGGACGGCCAGTCCCAACCACAGCCATCTCCACAGTTCGGTGTCCACTGCTCACTCCTTGCTCTTTCCGGGGGCGAGGTGGCGCATCCTGTATGGACCCGCACCCCTGTCGGTGACTGGAAGCCCCTGCCAGGCTCGAAGTCTATACCGGATCCGCCCCGATAGGATTCAGGTAACCGAAAGGCAAGCGCGCTGGCAGTCAAGGATGAGCAAGAAGTACGTATTCAGTTTCGATGAGGCCGATCCCGCGGACAACGACCTGCTGGGAGGCAAGGGCGCCGGCTTGGCCCGGATGGTGAGGATGGGATTGGCGGTCCCTCCCGGATTCACGATCACCACCGACGCCTGCCGCTACTACCTGGAAGAGGGTCGGGTGCCTCCAAGGCTCTGGTCCCAGGTGGAGGCCGCCCTGTCCGGGATCGAGGATCAGACCGGGCGACACCTGGGCGGAGTGGGAGGGCCTCCCCTTCTGCTCTCGGCCCGGTCGGGAGCGAAATACTCCATGCCGGGAATGATGGACACGGTGCTCAACCTGGGCGCCAACCATGCGGTCATCTCCGAGTTGACCATGTGGTCCGGTGACGCCCGTTTCGCCTGGGACGCCTACCGGCGATTGATCCAAACGTACGGAGATGTGGTGTTGGGCGCCGACCGGGACGACTTCGAAGCCGTGATGACCGGTCTGCGCCAACGAAGGAACGTCACCGAAGACTCCCGGCTTCCCACTTCCGACCTGGTGGAGGCGGCTCGGCAATTCCGGTTGCTCCTCGCCGCCCAGGACCGCGAACTTCCATCCGATCCGCTCGAACAGGTGAGAACTTCCATACATGCCGTC
>CAYWGY010000126.1:0-896 GCA_964458055.1 uncultured Acidimicrobiaceae bacterium
GCTTCTCCACCGAGATCCGGCTACTGCAGCGCAATGAGGTGGGGGAAGTGGCTGAGGGTTTCCGACCCGGCCAGAAGGGTTCATCGGCCATGCCTCACAAGCGAAACCCGATCACGTCGGAACAGATGGCCGGAATGGCTCGTCTGCTGCGCGGTTACTCGACGACCGCTCTGGAGAACGTGGCGCTGTGGCATGAGCGAGACATAAGCCACTCCTCGGTCGAGCGGATCATCATCCCCGACGCCTCCACCATTCTCCACCACATGCTGGTGACCTTCGGAGGGGTCATGGAGCGCTTGGAGGTGGACGCCGCCCGCATGAGGGCCAATCTGGACTCCACCGGAGGTCTGGTGATGAGCGGCGCCCTTCTCTCGGAGTTGATCAACAGCCAGGGCCTGGGCAGGAACGAGGCCTACCGGATTGTCCAGCGCAATGCCTCCCTGGTCATGGAGGGCGGAGGAAACCTCTGGGAGAGGCTTGCCTCGGACCCCGATGTCGAGGTTCCGGAGGCCCGCCTGCGGGAACTCTCCGATCCCCGGGGAAACCTGGTTGAAGCCACCGTTGTCTTCGACAGGCTTCGTTCTCTGAGCCTGTGAAGCCGGCTGCGGGAGAGTCCGCAGAATGGAAATAATCCGGCTCTTCAGGGTTGACTTCGTGCGCCCCTCACCTCCACAGTATTGAATAGCCGCAACCAACGACCCGTCCGACCGGCGCTGAGCTCAGTCTGTCGGAGAGGGAAGCACATCTCGCATTTGAGGCGTGGGCGCCCGCGATACGCCGCCGGAGGTGGTGGTGGGGGAGGGCCCTCGACGAGAACGGGTGAAGGATCGCGAGTTTGGCTGGTAATTCGCGAGAATGTCCTCCTGCGCAGCCACTCTTGAGGACATGGAGGAGGA
>CAYWGY010000126.1:906-3413 GCA_964458055.1 uncultured Acidimicrobiaceae bacterium
GACGAACCTGGGTGTAATGGGTTAGCCGCGGGCGGAGGCCAGCCAGCTGTCGACTTTGTCGCGGTTGGCGGCGATCCATGCCTCGGCGTCTGCTTCGATATCGGCCTCGGTGTACTCTCCGGCGGCCATCCTGGCGTTCTGAGCCGCGATGTCGCCCAACGGAATAGCGACCACCTCGAGGAGGCGGTGTATGTCCGGGTTGTCTTCCAGGAAGTCGGTGTTGGCCACCGCCCGGATGTCATTCACGTTGGTATGCAGCCACACCGCGTTCTCGCCACCTATCAGAACAGTGTTCGTCCAGTTGGGTGTCCAAGCGTAGAACAATGCCGGTTGGCCGGCCTCTACTCTGTCGATGACGCCTTGCACCAAGTCGTTGTAGTCACCGGAGATCTGTTCGACCCCGGCGCCCCAACTCTCGTCGGCGATCTGGTTGTTGATAGCGGTTTCGCATCCCCATCCGACGTTGCACCCGATCAGGTCGGCCTTGCCGTTTCCGTTGTTATCGAACACCCCTGCGTTGGCGGCCACGCCGTCCATCGAGTTGATCCCGTAGGCGGCAGCCGTGGCACTGTCGACCATGAGGCCGTCCGTGGCGCCGGCAGCCACCTGCCAGCCGATCGGTTCGATGGGCAGTTCGACCGCCTGGCCGGTGACGTTCTCGCCCTCCAGGTAGATGTCGTGGAGGGGGAACCAGCCGTTGGCCCACAGGTCGTACTGACCGGAGGCCAGGGCGGGATAGAACGAATACGGGCTCAGTTCGGCGGCGGCCGGATCGGTCACCTCGTGCCCGAGCTCTTCGATCAGGGCGGCGTAGATGGCAGCCTGCATGTAACCCGAACTCCAGTTGGCCCGGGCGATCTTCACCGGTCCGCCCTCGTCCTCGATGGCACACGCCGACAGCATCAGCACAAATGCCGAGAGAGCGGCTACCAGAAGTCTGGATCTGCGTTTCACTCTCCACCTCCTCGTCCCAGTCTCTCCAGCAAGCCGGCGTGCTGGGATTGGAAGATGGCTTCGTCGTAGTGGCTCTCCAAGAGGTCCAACTCTTCATCGAAGGCCTTCTTAAGGCTCCACAACATAATGAGGAGCACGAAGAGGAAGGGTAGGCCGGTGGCCACTGCGGCCGTTTGAAGCGCCGATAGGCCACCTCCCAACAGCAGCACGATTGCCACAAGTCCTTCCATCACTGCCCAGAACACCCGCTGGGGCTTGGGCGAGTCGAGTTTTCCTCCTGAGGTGAGGTGATCCACCACCAGTGATCCCGAGTCCGAAGAGGTGACGAAGAACGAGACCAACAGGACAACTCCGACTATGGAGACGAAGAAGGTCCAGGGGAAGGCCTCCAGCATCACGAACAGCGCGGTCGCCACGTTCTCGTTGACCGCGGTCGCCACGTCCAGTTCTCCGGTCATCTGGAGGTTCATGGCCGCTCCGCCGAACACCGCGAACCAGAGGAAGCACAACAGGCAGGGGAGGACGATCACACCGAGGATCATCTCCCGCACCGAGCGTCCCTTGGAGATTCGGGCGATGAACATGCCCACGAAGGGAGACCAGGAGATCCACCATCCCCAGTAGAAGATGGTCCACCACTGCTGCCACTGGGTATCCACCAGCGCTGCGTTCCAGAACGAGAACTCCGGCAGTATCTGGATGTACACCCCGATGCTCTCAACGTACAGCGAGAGAACCAACAAGGTGGGACCCACCGCCAGTACGAACACCAGGAATGCCGCGGCCAGCCACACGTTGATCGCGCTGAGCCTCTTGACCCCGGCATCCAGGCCCGCAACCACCGAGATCGTTGCCAATCCGGTGATGAAGGCGATCAGGATGATCTGGAAGCCGGTGCCCGACGGGAGGCCGAAGAGTTTGTTCAACCCCGCGGCTGCCTGTCCGGCGCCGAATCCCAGGGAGGTGGCGAGCCCGAAGAGAGTGGCCACCACGGTCAGGATGTCGATGGCGTTGCCCCATCCACCGTAGATCCTCGGCCCGAGGATCGGGTAGAAGACCGACCGGAAGGTCAGCGGGAGGCCCCGGTTGTAGGCGAAGAACCCGAGAGCAAGTGCTACCAGGCCGTACAGCGCCCAACCATGGATTCCCCAGTGGAGGTAGGATGTCGCCAGTGAGGCCCTGGCCGCTCCTGTTGACAAGGGCTCGACCTCAAAGAGGGGAGGCGGCGCCGTCAAGTGGAAGATCGGCTCTGCAACACCCCAGAACATCAAACCGATGCCTAGACCGGCGGAGATCAACATCGCATACCAGGCCGGCGTGGAGAACTCCGGAAGGGCTCCTGGGCCGCCTAGTCGGATCTTTCCGTACCGGCCCAGCGCGAAGTACAGCGCCGCCCCGATAAAGATGTTGAATGAGATGATGTACAGCCAACCCACCTTCTCGTTGATGAAGTTGAGAATCGCGCCGAATGCATCAGCGGCCTGATCGGGGAAAACCAAGGTCAGGGCGATGAATGCCAGCAGGAACCCGGCGGCGACGAAGGTCACCTGGGG
>CAYWGY010000126.1:3423-5208 GCA_964458055.1 uncultured Acidimicrobiaceae bacterium
CACGATCTGCCACTTCGGGGTAAAAGTCGATGTCCGGGTCAACCTGGAGTCCTTCGAATCGCGCCCTGTTGCGGATCGCAGCCTCCCGACGGCGTTCCTCGTCCTCTTCCCAATGGTCATACGCCTCGGCGACTCTGGTTAGGTCAAGGTCTTCCTTGCCCTGGTCTTTGTCAGCCATGGCGACTCCTTTCTAATAGCAACACCATTAAGTGTCTCCTTTCCTCGTTGGCTTGGGGGCCAATCTCCCATGGTGGCTGCTTGTGGTGGTCCTCCTTTCATCCGTTCCCGGTGTTTCTCCCGGCAACCAAGTGAACTGCCGACATTAAGTACCCTAATGGAGGGTGTTGTGGGCAAGCCCTTAAACCGGGGAACATTTTGTTCAAAACCTGCACTCCTCTTGGTCCTGGTTTGTGCCCAATGGCGAAATGTTCCGGAGAGTGAATATATGCTCGAGTTCTAGTCTCGCTGAGGTGCAAACGCAGTGTGCAGGATTGTTTGGCAATATAGGACATATCGTAAAAGTGCAAAAAGGAAGGAAGGCCAGCGGGCCAATAAACGCCCATGGCGGCCGAGGGTGACTCGACGCCAACGCGAGTTATCCATCCTCCAGTAGTTTGTTCCATGTAGTGGAATTGTCCTTTTTGTAAAGGTGTTTTGATGCCGTTTGCTACCCTTCGGTGTAAGTCGATCGGAAGTGTGATCCATGCGCCGAAATGTCACTCCAGTCTTGGCTCTGGCGGCCATCCTGGCGGCGCTCCTCCTGTCATCAGGGACGGTCCTTGGTCAGTCGGAGGACGAAACCGCCGAGAGCCGCCCCGTGCGGATGGCAAGGGCTACCTGGGACACGGGTTGGTTCCAGGCCGAGGTCTACCGGCTGCTGATCCAGCGATTGGGATATGCGGTGGAGGGTCCCGTAACCATGGAAAACGCCGGTTTCTACTCGGCGGTGGCCGAGGGGGAGGTTGATCTGTGGGCCAACGGATGGTTCCCCACCCATGATTCTCTTATAAGAGGGGGGCTCTCGGAGAAGGTGGGAACCCAAGTCAACGACGGAGCGCTCCAGGGTTACTTCGTGGACGCCGGCACCGCGGAGGCCCACGGCATCACCAATCTCGGCGATCTGGCCGACCCCGGTTTGGCAGCTGTGTTCGATCATGACGGTGACGGCATGGCCGATCTCATCGGCTGTGATGTCGGTTGGGGCTGTGCCGCCATCATCGATCATCACCTGGATGTCTATGGTCTGGCGGGGGTGGTCAAGCATGTCCAGGGCGCCTATTCACCCCTGATAACCGAGACCATCGACAGATACCGGACTGGACAGCCGGTTCTCTTCTATACCTGGACTCCCAACTGGACGGTGGGCCAACTGGTGCCAGGAAGGGACGTAGTGTGGCTGGAGACGCCCTTTCCCTCTCTCCCTCCCGATCAGGCCGGCTTCTTGGACCGGACGACCATCAGCGGGATTCCCGGCTGTGCCAACGATCCGTGCCAGACGGGCTGGCCTCCCAACGACATCAGGGTGGTCGCCAACTCCGACTTCCTGGAGTCCAATCCCTCGGTGCGCAGGCTCTTGGAACAGGTGGTAATCCCCCTGGCGGACATATCCGCGCAGAACGCCCTGATGGTGGAGGATGAGGGGGATCCCGAGGACATCCGTCGCCATGCCGAGGAGTGGGTGACCCTCAACGAGGTGGCGGTGTCCGAATGGATCAAAGTCGCCGATCCCGATGCGCAGGCGTTGGGTCCCGTGGGCGCCGATGTCTCCACGGCCGGGGGAAGGCT
>CAYWGY010000126.1:5281-8086 GCA_964458055.1 uncultured Acidimicrobiaceae bacterium
CACGGTGGCAAAGCAACTTGACGACATAGACCGTGGGGTCGCCCAGGTCGCCCTGGGAGGGGTGGCGATCACGGAGTCACGTGAAGATGTCGTCGACTTCTCGCTGCCGGTTCTTGATACCGGCCTCACCATCTTGGCGCCGACGCAGGCCTCCCGAGGATTCGGAGATCGCATCGTGCACTTCTTCGGGGCGATCGCCTCCTCAGACCTACCCTGGCTGCTGGTCCTCTTCGGAGTGGTGGTGCTGGTGTCCTCCCACGTGATCTGGTGGCTTGAACGCAGTCACAATCCCGACTTCGCCGCACCGTACCGCCAGGGGATCTGGGACTCCTTCTACTGGTCGGTGGTGACCATGAGCACTGTCGGATACGGTGACAAGGTGGCCCGGGGAGGGATGGGACGGGTGTTCGCTCTGGTTTGGATCGCGCTGGGCACCCTGGTTTTTGCCAGTTTCACCGCTTCCATCGCCTCGTCTCTGGCGGTCAACGAGTTGCGGAGTGAGATATCGGGCCCGGCCGACCTACCCGGGCACAGGGTGGGGACCGTGGCCCGGTCCGCCGGGGAGGCCTACCTGTCCACCACCGGGGTGGGATCCGTGCTGGTGAGTGAGATCGACGACGCCTACCGCCTGATGGACCAGGGACAGATAGACGCCATCGTGTTTGACGCCCCGGTGCTGCGGTACCACGCCGTACATGAGGGGGCCGGAGAGGTGGCAACCATCGGACCCCTGTTCGAGAAGCTTCAGTATGGTCTGGCCATAGCCGAAACGGAGGCCGAACTCAGAGAACGGGTGGACCTTGCCCTTCTGGAAATGATTGAAAGCGGTGTGTACGGGCAGTTGCACGACCGTTGGTTCGGCGCTCTGGGATAGGGCGTCCGCGAGAGTCCATCAAGGTTGCTCCGGCACCGGGCCACCGGTACCCTTGGTTCCATGTCATGGCGCAAAAAGCCCAATACCCTCCCGGATCGGAAGCGAGCCCTTACCGGTCGGGAAACACCTATCCCGGTTCCGGAAAGCCATCATGTCACCGGAGCCCGCATCGTGCCTCCGTTCCCGGAAGGATCCAAGCTGATCTGGTTCGGGATGGGGTGCTTCTGGGGCGCGGAGCGGATGTTCTGGCAGACCGACGGGGTGTACTCCACCGCGGTCGGCTATGCCGGGGGGTTCACTCCCAATCCCAGCTACGAAGAGGTTTGCTCGGGAATGACCGGTCACGCCGAGGTCGTCCAGGTTGTCTACCTTCCCGACGAGACCGATCTCGACCGGTTGCTTCCCGTCTTCTGGGAGGGGCATGACCCAACCCAGGGAATGAGGCAGGGCAATGACATAGGGACCCAGTACCGTTCAACCGTCTACCTCTCCGAAGAAGCACAACTGCCGGTCGTCCGGGCCAGCCTGGAGGCCTACCAGCAGGAGTTGAATAGCAACGGCTACGATCTCATCACCACCGAGATAGCCGTGAACAAGCCCTTCTATTACGCGGAGGACTATCACCAGCAGTACCTGTCCAAGAATCCCTGGGGGTACTGCGGCCTGGGAGGGACCGGGGTCTCCTACTGCACCCCTTCTCCAACGCAGACGGTTGGCTGAATCCCCCACACTCCGGTGAAGGAATCTCGTCGCTCTCAGGTACCGCCCTTCTACGTAATGGAGGTGATGAAAGCCGCGGCGAGGAGGGAGTTGGCGGGAGGCGACGTTCTCCACCTGGAAGTGGGTCAGCCCATGACCCCGGCGCCTTCCCGGGTGCTGGAGGCTGCCGGACGGGGTTTGGTGGGGGACCGGCTCGGTTACACGGCGGCCACCGGATTGGCGCCTCTGCGGGAGAGGGTTGCCCGGTTCTATGCGGACCGCTACGGCTTGGAGATCACCCCGGAGAGGGTGGTGATGACTATCGGCGCCTCGGCGGGATTCGTGCTCTCATGCCTGGCTCTTTTCGATCCCGGAGACAGGGTGGGGATGACAGTGCCCGGATACTCGGCTTATCGCAACGTTCTTTCGGCCCTCGGTCTCGAACTCGTGGAGGTGAGGGTGGATGCAGGAACCCGCTTCGTCCCGTCGGTGAAGCGCTTGGAGATGGCTGGACCGCTGGACGGCTTCGTGGTGGCCAGCCCCTCCAATCCCACGGGGGTGACGCTGACCTCCGCCGAGATGAAGGCGGTGGCCCAATTCTGCGAGACGTCCGGGACCGCCCTGATCTCCGACGAGATCTATCACGGTATCGAGTACGGCGAACGGGCTCCCAGCGCGCTCGAGTACAGCGATACCGCCATGGTGGTGCAGAGCTTCTCCAAGTATTTCTCGATGACCGGATGGCGACTGGGATGGCTGGTGGCGCCTCCGGAGATGTTCCGGCCGCTGGAGAGGCTGGCTCAGAATCTGTTCATAGCACCCCCGACCATCTCCCAGTTGGGCGCTATTGAAGCCTTTGACTGCTACGAGGAACTGGACGCCAACGTGACGGCCTATGCGGAACGCCGGGACATACTGGTTGCCGGGCTGGCCGAGGCGGGTTTCTCCCGTATCGCACCTCCCGACGGCGCCTTCTATGTGTATGCCGAGGTCTCTCATCTGGGTATGGACTCTCCCACGCTCTGCGGCCGGTGGCTGGAGGACATAGGAGTAGCTGCCACTCCCGGGATTGACTTCGACCCCGAACAGGGTGATCGCTGGGTCCGCTTCTCTTATTCGGAGTCCACGGCCGATGTCATCGAAGCGGTCCGCCGTCTCTCGGCATGGACTCCCCGGGGATAGCCGGACACCGGTAGAGTTGTAACTCGTGTTTGATCCCTCGGTGCTGGGCA
>CAYWGY010000127.1:0-6598 GCA_964458055.1 uncultured Acidimicrobiaceae bacterium
ACAGATAGTGGCGGTGGGGGAGAACGACGAGATCGGCTCGGGACGGCGGACCATCGACGCCGGTGGGCTGGCGATCATGCCTGGCGTGATCGACCCTCATTGCCACCTGGGAGTGAACTATCCCTACGACGAGGACATGGACACCGAAACCGCCGCGGCCGCCCGCGGCGGGATAACCACGGTGCTCCTCTACATCCGCAACCTCGAACCTTCATACATTCCCTTCTACTGGAATCGTCGCCGCCGGGGAGAGGCCGTGGCCAGGATCGATTTCGGATTCCACTTCGGAATCCAGCGGGAGGAGCACATTGCAGAGATTCCCCGGATCGCCGAGGAGACCGGCGTGCAGTCCTTCAAGTGCTACTTCGGTTACGAGCACGAGAATCCCATCGGGATCGTCCCCGCTGACGACGGATGGGTGTACACCGCCATGACCAAGATCAGGGAGTTGCCCAAGGGAGTGATCTCAATCCACTGCGAGAACACCGAGATCGCCCGGTGGATCAAGAAGTCGGTCCAGGCAACCGGCCGCCAGGATCTGGGCGCCTACAGCGAGTCCCGACCGGCCTTCTGTGAAGAGGAGACCATCGCCAGGATGATCTTTCTGGCAGAACTAACCGGCTGCCCGTTGTACGTCGTGCACACCAGCGTGGCAGCGGGGCCGAAGTTGGCCGCCCGGGCCCGGGCCCGAGGAGTGGACGTCACCATCGAGACGTGCCCCCACTACCTGGTGCGCACCGCCTACGACCCCGACCTGGACATGCGCGCCAAGATCTCCCCTCCCCTGCGGGACGCCGAGCAGCAGGAAGGGTTGTGGGAGGGTGTCCTTGCCGGCCAGGTGGGATCGATCGGATCGGACCATGTGCCCTTCTTCCCCAAGAAGGGCGAAGACCTGTGGGAGGAGAAGCCCGGGGTGGTGTCTTTCCCCTGGGAACTGGCGCTGCTAATGGAACACGGAGTGCACCGGCGGGGTCTATCGCTCTCTCACCTGGTGAGGATGAACTCCTACGGGCCGGCCCGACGGTTCGGCCTCTACCCCCGTAAGGGGGCAATCGTCCCCGGCGCCGACGCCGACCTCGTGCTGGTCGATCCCGAACGGGTGGACACCGTCCGTCACACCGGCAACGGCACCTGCATCTACGAGGGCATGAACCTGCGTGGGTGGCCGGTGATGACCGTGAGCCGGGGACGGGTGGTTTATGAGAACGGGGAGGTCGATGACGATTCCTCCGGTCACGGACGCTGCGTAACCCGGACCGACTGAGAAGATTTCACGGGAGAAGAGAATGCCGGAGGACCGCATCACGCACCCTGAGAGGATGGAGTCGGAGAAAGGAACAGGGCAATGAGGATCCTGGTGGTCTGGGCGCACCCGCTGGCGGAGAGCTACTCGGCGGCTCTCAAGGACCGGGCCGTGGCCGCCCTGGAGAAGGCTGGTCACGAGATCGACCTGCTTGATCTCTACGCCGAGGAGTTCGATCCGGTCCTCTCGGCCCAGGAGAGAAGGGACTACCACGACATCGGGCCCAATCTCGCCAACATCGGCCCCTACGTGGAGCAACTGCGAGCCGCCGAGGGTCTCCTCCTGGTATTTCCGACCTGGAGCTTCGGGTTCCCGGCCATCCTCAACGGGTGGCTGCAGCGCATCTGGGTTCCGGGCGTGGGCTTCGGGCTCCGAGAGGGTGGAGGTCCCATCATCCCGGGCATACTGGGCATCCGGAGGACCGCAGTGATCACCACCACCGGATCACCCTGGTGGTATGTGTGGGCCGTTGGCAACCCTGCCAAGAAGGTCATCAAGCGGGGGCACAGAGTCATGTTCGCCAGAGGCTGCCGGGTCAAGTGGCTCGACCTCAACAACATGAACAAGGACTCCCCCAGCAAACGAAAGCGATTCCTGTCCAAGGTGGAACGCACCCTCCCGGCATTCTTCTCGATGTAGGCGCCATCCTGAGTTCAAACGCCCAATGTATAGGACAGTGCGCAGAATATAAGAAATACGCTATACGCGCCGCACAATCCTATAAACGGCCCCTCGTCCTACGCCTTTCAGAGCCACAATTCCCATGGATCCCAGCAAGAACCCCTACAGCCCCGGCGCAGGCGCCCGCCTACCCGCTCTGGTGGGAAGAGAAGAGGAGTTGCCGCAATTCGAGATCGCCCTCCGAAGGCTTGGCAACGGGTACTCCGATCGGAGCTTCATGTTGAGCGGCCTCCGGGGGGTGGGCAAAACCGTTCTGCTGAACGAATTTTGCGGCATTGCCCATCGCCACAAGGGCCTCTGCCACGCCCCACGTCATGGTGAAATGGCCTTTGCCGCGCCCATGTTCGACCAGTTTGTCCAACGGCGCGTGTCCTCCTCCTGACAACCGGGATCCGGAGCCCACCCCCGCTCCAGGTTCACGATGTTCAGCCAACGACAATGAGCTCGCGATTGTCGTTCACGTCCGAGAGCAATCTGGCGCCTTCGGAGGTCACCGCCACCATGTCTTTGAGTTGCAGGCCGAAGCCGTGGCCGGTGTTGTAGATCAACGGCTCCACGCCGAAGACCATCCCCTCTTCCAGGACCTGGTCATGGCGGGGGCTGAGATACGGGTGCTCATGCAGCGACAGGCCTATCCCATGACCCACGAAGGAAAAGAGCGGCAGGCCGAGGGGACCGCACAGAGCCTCGAACCGGTCCCACACCGACCGGCTGGAGACCCCGGGACCGATGGCGTCAAGTAGAACGTCTCGACACTCCACCAGGTTGGCCCATATCTTCGTGGCGGCCGGTGGCGGTGTTCCCACCACGGCGGTGCGACACACTCCGGCGTGATACCCCTCGGCAACCGCGAATATTTCCACCCGGCAGACATCGCCGTCCCGGAGAACCCGGTCGGTCGGTCCCACGTTGGCCAGTTGACTGCGGGGACCGGTGGCGACGATCATCAGCTTGAAGTCCTCGGCCCCTCCCCGGTAAATGCCGTCGGTGAGCGCTGCTGCGATGTCCATTTCGGTGTCCCCCGGCCCTACCCTGTCCAGTGCCCCTCCGATGGAGGCATCGGAGATTCTTGACAGCCGAGCCAGAAGGTCCATTTCCTCCGATGTCTTTATCTGGCGCCGGCGACCCAGCCATTGATCGGCGGCAACCCAATCCACCCCGGGAGTCGCCTCCCGCAGTCGGGCGAAATCTGCGGCGGGGAGGTAGCCGAGTTCCACACCCAGGCGTCCCCGGTCCAGGCCCAGTCCTTCCAGCAGCGCGGCCAGGCACACCATCGGATCGTCGTCGAACTCGCTCCACACGGCCACTTCGGCAGCGCCCGTTCTCTGGCGCACCATGGCCTCCTCCACACCGATGCACATCACCGCCGGATCGCCGCCTGCGGGTAGGACCATGGCGGCATGCCGCCACCGCATCAGAGGCTGGGACGGCACGACGAATCCGGCCAGGTATGCGAAATTCTCCGGCGAGAGGGCCACCAGGCCGTCCCAACCCTGTTCTTCCAGGGCGGGGTGGAGCCGGGCGATGACTTGTTCTCTCATGCTGGGTCCTCCGGACAGTCGATTGAAGGGTAGCAGTGCCCTCCGAGCGGTCATGGCCTGCAAACGGGGTATTGTTGAGGCGGCAAACAACCCCCCAAGGAGCAGGCCTTCAAGCATGACACAAATCCCACCGATCCCGGTACGAGGACCGGCTCTCCGGTTCGAGACGCTGTTCGATACCGACACCTCGAATGAGGGCGCGGGCCGGGAACTCCATCCCGACTTCGCCGCCGTCTACGGCGGTCCGCTTCGGCTCCGGCCCGCCAACAAGGGCCTGCCACTGGTGGCTGCGAATTTCGTCACCTCCCATGACGGTCGAGTGGCGTACAACCATCCCAACCACAGAGGTGGAGGTCCCGTCTCGGGATTCGACAACAATGACGTCTGGCTGATGGGGTTGCTCCGCGCACGGGCCGACGCGGTGGTGATAGGAGAGGGCACCCTCCGCGCCGAGCCCAGCCATGTCAACACTCCTGATGACATCTATCCCGATGACAAGGAGGCCTTTGCCGCTCTTCGCCGCCATGAGGACCGCTCAGAACTACCCATCATCTCCTACATAACCCTGGCCGGCGACCTGCCTCCCGAGTCCAAGTCTTTCTCCATGGAGGAGGCCCACGTGGTGGTCGCCACCACCAGGGCAGGCGCCCGGCGGATACGTTCCCGCATCCATCCTGCCTGCAAACTGGACATTCTCGAGTTCGGGTCCAATGGGGTGGATCTCGAACGTTACGCCCGCATCATGGCCGACGACTACGGAGTCGAGTTCCTGCTCTGCGAGGGCGGCGCCACTCTCTACGGAGGGTTCCTCAAGGCCGGGGTGATGAACGAGCCGTTCATCACCCGGTCGCCACTGGTGATGGGAGAGAACCCGGGCACTCCCCGGCCCAGCCTGGTGGAGGGTCACGACTGGCTACCGGACGACGCTCCGAGAATGGACATCCTCTCCGTCCGCAAGGCCGGCCCCTACCTGTACATGCGTTACCGGGCAACCTACCCCGAAGGCGCCGGCAGGTAACCCGCCCAGGAGACCCGGTGGCCACTCCCGCCCCGCTGAAACTCTTCGAACACCTCGAGTTCGCCATAACCTGCGACCGCAACGACCGGGTGATCGGGGATGCGGCCCTCGTGATCGACGGTGATCGGATTCGGGACGTGGGCACCACTGCCGAGGTGAACGAACGACTCGAACTCCGAGAGTCCCGCCGACCCGTGGATCGTCGAAGTGGGAGACGGCTGGGACTGGCGCCCGGGCTGGTGGACTCCCACGTTCACCTTTCCGAGACCCTGTCAAGGGCTGTCTTTCCCGATGTCATCGACACTCGCACCTGGGTGTTCCACTGGGCAAAGCCCTTCTACGCCCACGTCAGCCCCGTGGACGAAGAAGTGGGGTCCCTCTTGGGGACGGCGGAGATGCTGCGGGGAGGAACCACCTGCTTCTTGGACATGGGCGCCCAGAACGATCCGGCGCCCGTCGCCGCAGCTGTGGAACAGACCGGAATCAGAGGCGTCACCGGCCGCCATGCCGCCGACGTCAAGCCCACCGACATCCCTCCGGGATGGTCGCAGGAGATGGTCGACCACCACTTTTTTCCCGACGCCTCCACCGCCCTGGAAGCCCTGGGCGAGACGGTCCGCACCTGGAATGGAGCGGCGGGGGGCCGCCTGGGAGTCTGGGTGAACATCGAGGGAAAGGAGCCCTGCAGCCTGGAACTCCACGTCGGCGCCCGGGAACTGGCTTCCCGGCTGGGCGTGGGAACCACCTACCACCTGGCCACCTCCCTGCCCGAAGCCCGGATTTGTGAACGCCGCCACGGGACCTGGCCAATCACCCGAGTCGCCCGTGCGGGCGGCTTGGGCGACAATCTGGTGATCGCCCACGCCGTGGCGGTCTCCGCCGAAGAGGTGGAGTTGCTTTCAGCCAACCGGACAAAGGTGGCGTTCTGTCCGTCGACTTCACTGAAACTTGCCAAGGGCGCAGCCGCGATCGGGAAGTACCCCGAGATGCTGGAGGCAGGAGTGACGGTGGGCCTGGGAACCGACGGTGTCTCTGCCTCGGGAAACCTGAATCTTCATCGCCAGATCCACCTGGTGGCAGGCCTTTTCAAGGATGCTCGCATGGACGCCTCGCTGGTGGGAGCAACCCAGGCTCTGCGGATGGCAACCATCGACGGCGCCAAAGCGTTGGGCATGGAGAAGGAGATCGGGTCTCTCGAGGTGGGAAAGAAGGCCGACCTGGTGTTCTGGGACCTCGACCATCCCGATTGGATCCCCTACTCCGATCCGGTGTCGGCGCTTGTCTGGTCGGCGTCGACGGCTTCGGTTCACGAGACCTGGGTGGATGGACGCCCCTGCTATCGGCAGGGCCGGGTGATGGGCATTGATGAGACCGCCCTGCACACCGAAGCGCGCCGGCGCGCGGCCTCCATCCGCCGACGGGCAGGCCTCGACCGAATGGACATCCCGTTGACCACCGCCCTGTACCAGTGATGATCGGCCCAAACAGATGAACACCCCCGCACCCTCCGATTCCCGGTACGGCGACCCCGGGCGACTCTCTGTCGGAGACAGCCCCCGAACCATCGGCCCGGTGGCCATTCCCGGCTACGACTGCCCCCAGGTCATCTCGCTCCGGGGGGGCCGCATAGAGTCGATCAGCCCTTTCGAGAACGCACGGCCAGACTCCCGACCTCCCTCATACGTTGCTCTTCCCGCCTTCTCGGAACCCCACCTGCATCCCGATCGGGCATATGTCGGTTCGCCGCGCCCGCCCCACTCGCTGGAGGACGCCATCGACTTGGGCATCCGCCCGGCGGGATACGTCGTGGACACCGCCGCCGAGCGGGCCCTGAAACTGTTCTCCACCCTGCTTTCCAACGGCGCCACCGTCGCCCGGGGACATGTGGGTCACCTGCCCGGAACCCTCGCTCCTCCCCGCTGGCCGGTGATGGGAGAAGTCCGCCGGGAGATGGCAAAAGTGATGGAGATCCAACTGGTGGCCTTTGCTGTGGAAGGCACCCTGACGGATCCGGATGAGGTCAAGGCCCTGGAACGGGACCTCACCCTGGGCAGG
>CAYWGY010000127.1:6608-8071 GCA_964458055.1 uncultured Acidimicrobiaceae bacterium
ACGACACCCGCCCCCGGGAGTCGGTGAGCGCCATCATGAAACTGGCCTCCCGCACCGGACTCGATGTGGACGTTCACATCGACGAGACACTTGACCCAACCCGCCTGCTGATGGACTTCGCCCTCGGCGAGGTCGAGCTCCGGGGACTGGAGGGTCGGGTTTCTTTCAGTCACTGCTGCCTTCTGAGCGCCCTGGAGGAGGAGCAAACGCGGGCCCTGGCCAGGCGCATGGCGGGATTGGGAGTGACCGTCAACTGCCAGCCTCGGACCAACCTCATACTGCACGAGTACGGGAGCCATTCACCTCGCAGGGCTCTCGCACCCATCAACCTGCTCATCCAAGAGGGGGTGCAGGTGAGGCTGGGAGTGGACAACGTCGATGACACCTTCTGCCCCTTCCCCACCGCCGACCCCCTGGAAGCCGCATACCTGGCCAGGCTGGCGGGACATTTCTACGATGACGCCAAACTTGTGGCCTCTCTCAGCAACGGTCGCTCGACTCTTCGAGCCGGTGAGCCGGCGGACATCTCATTGATAAAGGCGAACAATCTCAACGAAGCGCTTTCGATGCGACCCGAGCGCATTACCATCAGGGGAGGCCACTTGGTAGCAGCGGGCAACAACACAGACCACGGATAGGGGTCCGACAATCTCAGGCAATCACGCAAACTCCCCGCTTATCGAATTTGACAAGGTAAGCAAGGTCTTCCCGGACGGCACCCACGCTGTTGACAATGTCTCCTTTGCAGTGGAGCCGGGCCAGTTCGTCACCGTGGTGGGCCCTTCGGGGTGCGGAAAGTCCACTCTGCTGCGAATGGGGTCGGGTCTACTCTCGATCACCGACGGAGACGTGCACCGCGGCGAGGGGACTCTGGGATATGTGTTCCAGGACGCCACCCTCCTTCCCTGGAGGACCGTGCAGAAGAACGTGGAGTTGTTCTGTGAGCTTCGCAAGTTCGACCGGGACGAACGCCGTCGGCGCGCCAACGCCGCCATCGACTTGGTCGGCCTGACCGGGTTCAATAACCACTACCCCGCCGCTCTCTCCGGGGGAATGCGGATGAGGGTTTCCCTGGCGAGGTCACTGACGTTGGAACCTCCCCTGTTCTTCTTTGATGAGCCTTTCGGCGCGTTGGACGAGATCACTCGCGAGTACCTGAACCTGGAGTTGCTCCGCATCTTCGAACATGAGGGGTTCGGAACGGTGTTCATCACCCACAACCTCTACGAGGCGGTGTTCCTGTCCACAGATGTCCTGGTGATGTCTTCACGGCCCGGCCGCATCTTGAAGTCGTTCAAGGTCCCTTTCCCCTACCCCCGCGACCTGGACCTTCGTTTCGATCCAGCCTTTGCCGAACTGACCGGAGAGGTCTCCGAAGTACTGAGGGATGAATAGATGACCACAGCCAGACACACCACCTCCCGCCTCAAGTCCTCCACCTATCGGTGGGGACCCCCGATAGG
>CAYWGY010000128.1:0-7980 GCA_964458055.1 uncultured Acidimicrobiaceae bacterium
CTACTGTGCAGAACTCCCGGTGCAGGCGATGTCGACTTGGACATTTCGAGGCTGGAGGATCCGCCTCGCTCGATCTCATTCGACTGATGTACCTCCTCGACACCAACGTCGTCTCCGAAATCCGGAAAACCGGAACCGGCAGAGCCGACCCCAATGTCAGCGCTTGGGCCAACGGGGTGAACACCGATCTAACGTACATCTCTGTTATAACGATCCAAGAACTTGAAAGGGGCGTCCTCCTTGCTGAGCGGCAGGATCCCGCTTCGGGGTCAGTTCTCCGAACCTGGCTCAGCAACGATGTGTATGACACCTTTGACAATCGCATCCTGCCGGTAGACACCGCGGTGGCGCGCGTAGCTGCGTCGTTGCACGTCCCGAACCCGGCGCCGGTTGCCGACGCGCTCATTGCCGCAACAGCCTTGGTGCACACCATGAAGGTCGTGACGCGTGATATCGGTGACTTCCGACGCTTCCACGGCTTAGAGGTTCTGAATCCCTGGGAACCGACCGCCGCGATGGGTTGGTAACGCCGGGTTCAAAGCAACCTGCCAAAGTCGAGCACTTAAGGCTCCGGGCCCGCAGACCACCCCGGAGGAAACGGTTCGCTCCCTCCCATGTCTAGACGAGTTAGCTCGATTTGGGCACGAGCGTGTCGGAGTCGGAGTACGGCATACGCCAACGCTTCACTTCCAGCCGGGCGCTCACCTGTACGCGTACGATATCCACACGGCCCGGCCAAAAGCCAGATCCGGAGGGCATTCCACTTTGGGAATCAAATCCCGAGACCGGGTCACGTGGGTGGCCCCGGCGGCGGTGTCCGCCAGGGGGCGTACAATTGCCCGGCGTGCGTTACCGGCTGATATACCTGGGGCTGGGACTCCTGACCGTGGCCACGTTGTCGCTGTGCTACGTCTTCGGAACCGGAGGCGACCCTCTCATCCTGCCCCCTCCCCTGGAAGCGGTGTCTCCCGACCCTTACGATGCGGTTCCCATGCAAAGTGGCCTGGAGGTCGACCTGGAGATCGGTTACGCGGCCCGCATCTATGTCAACGGATATCCGATACCCGAATCGGAACTCTCCTTCGCCGAGGGAGTGGGCATCTACAGGTGGAGGCCGAGTACCCGCAGTCTGCTCATGGATCGCTGGGAGGTGGGTGAGCACACCATCCGGGTGGAATGGGAGAAGACCTACGGATTACCCGATGTCGGAGAATTCACCTGGACGTTCAGGGTGCAGTAGGGGCCTTGAACCTGCGCAATCGAAGCGAGTTGGTAACCACCGAGACGCTGGAGAATGCCATGGCCAATGCGGCCACCATCGGGTTCAGGACCCCGGCGGCGGCCAGGGGAATCGCAGCCACGTTGTAGATGAAGGCCCAGACCAGGTTGGTGACGATCACGCGGTAGGTGCCTTGAGCCAGGGCAAGGGAGGTGGGGACCCCCAGCGGGTCTCCACTCATCAGAACCACATCACCCGTCTCCACCGCCACGTCGGTTCCCGTCCCGATTGCGATTCCCAGGTCGGCCTCCGCCAATGCCACCGCGTCGTTGATGCCATCACCCACGAATCCCACCAAGGCGCCCGATTCCTTCATCCGAGCCAACTCCCTCCCCTTGTCGCCCGGGAGGACACCGGCTTTCACATTCTCGATCCCCAGTCGTTCGGCAACCACCGCGGCGGAGCGGGCATTGTCTCCGGTGAGCAGGGCGACGTCGATCTCCATCGACCGGAGCCGTGAGACGGTCTCGGCCGAGGTGGGACGAAGAGAATCGGAGACTGCCAAGACACCTTGCACCTGTCCGTCCCATCCGGCTACGAACACGGTTTTGGCCTGGTCCTCCAAGGCTTCGATGGTCTCCAGGTACCGAACGTCTCCCTGTAGTCCCGAGTCGGACAGAAACTTCGACTTCCCCACCCATACCCGAACCCCGTCCACTACTCCCACCACCCCCAGACCGGCCACCGTCTCGGTCTCCTCGGGGGTCACGATCGACACTCCCCGCTCTCGGGCGCCGTCGGCCACCGCTCGCCCGATCGGATGCGACGTCGCGCCCTCCACCGACCCCACCAGCCGGAGGAATCCGTCGGGATTGTCGGCGATCACATCGGTCAAGACCATCTCTCCCTCGGTGAGGGTTCCTGTCTTGTCGAAGACGACGGTGTCGATCGCTTTGGTGCGTTCGAACACCTCCGCGTTCTTGAACAGGACCCCCAGTTCCGCTCCCCGGCCGCTACCGGCCATGATGGCCGCGGGCGTGGCCAGACCCAAGGCACAGGGACAGGCGATGATCAGCACCGCTATCCCGTTGCGGACAGCCAACCACAAGTCTCCCCCGAAGACCAACCAGGCAATGAACGTAACGATCCCTATGGTGATGGAGACCGGCACGAACACCGAAGAGACGCGGTCAGCGAGCCTCTGTATCGGCGGTTTGGTGGCTTGCACCTCCTCCACCATCGCCACGATCCGGGAGAGAGCGGTGTCGGCGCCCACCCCTTCCACTCTGAACACCACACGGCCGGTCTGGTTGATAGTGCCGCAGTACACCGCGTCACCCGACCCTCGGTCCACGGGGACCGGTTCTCCGGTGAGCATCGACTCGTCCACCGTGGAGTGGCCACTCGTGATAACACCGTCGGCCGGAAACTTCTCACCCGCCAGGACCACCGCCAGATCACCAGCAGTCAGGTCCTCCTGGGACACCTCCACCTCCCTGCCCCCGCGAATCACCCGCACCGACGAGGTAAAACCCAGTTCCATCAACTTGGCCACCGCCAGCGAAGCCCGATCCTTGGCTCGGGTCTCGAGATAACGACCCATCAGAATCAAGGCAATGATCATCCCGGCTGTCTCGAAGTAGACGGGTTGCCCATCGAGGGCCGCCCAACTCGAATAGAAAAAGGCGGCCAGGACGCCGACCGAAACCAGGGTATCCATACTGGCTTGCCAGACCCGGGCTCTCCGGAAGGCAATCACATGGAACTGTCTTCCCCACACGAACACCAGGAAGGCGGCGAGGACCCACTGGGCGGCCAGCCAGGGCGGATCGTGGGGAGCCAGCATGGAGATGGCCATCAGGGGACCGGCGAATAGGGCCGCGGCCACAAAGGTGCGACGTTGCCGCTTGGTCTCTTCGCCGAACAGGCCCGCCGAGACCGCTCCGTCTGCCTCGGGCGCCATAGGTGCCATCTCGTACCCGATGTCCTTCACATCGTCAAAGAGCGAGGAAGGGTCGGTATCGGGCTGGTAGGTGACCCGGACCCTGGCGCCCATCAGGTTCACCTCGGCCTGGGTGACGTCCTCCCTTTGAAGAAGGGCGCGCTCCACCCGTTGGGCACAAGAACCGCAGGTCATTCCCTTGACCGCGAAGACATCACTCTGAAGAGTCAAGACGAATCCCGTCTAATTGGCTGTGGGCTGCAAGGGTCCCATTTCGTATCCGGCATTCCGCACCTCGGCGAATAGAGAATCCACGTCGGTCCCGCGGGCAAAAGTGACCTTCACCCTGCCCGCTTTCAGGTTGACCTTGGCCCTCTTGACCTCCTCCCTCCGAAGGAGGGCGCGCTCCACATGTTGAACGCAGGAACCACAGGTCATGCCGTCAACGGCAAAGACATCCGTCTGGTTAGCTTTCAAGGCAACTCCGATTATAGAAACACGTCCCTCCTGTAACACTCCCAACAGATAGTGCGACAGGGTTTATTCCACACCCCTTTAGTTAATTGACCCGCATTGTCTCAGGACCACTTAATAATTGTTATCAATGAAGTCCATACTGATAAGGGAAGTCCCCACCGAACTTCACCTTCAACTCAAGCTCCGGGCCAAGAGCAGAGGCCAGTCTCTCCAGCAGTACCTGCTTCAAGAACTGGCAACTGTGGCCAGCAGACCCACCATGGACGAGGTGCTGAAGCGAATCGAAAGCCGCAGCCTCGAAAGGGTGGACATGGAATCCGTCATCCGTGACCTGGATGAGGAAAGAAGCCGACACGCATGATCGTTGCCGACCCTGCGCTGCTGGTCAGCCTGCTGACCGACGGAGGACCCGCGGGCCAAGCCGCAAGAAGGACCTTCGCCGAGTCAAGGTCGGTCTACATCCCGGATGTGGCTTACGTTGAGACAGTGGCCATCTTGCGAAGGCTATGGCTTAGAGGCACTCTGTTTGCCGATCGCTGCCGAGCAGCCATCAAGGACCTGAGGGACCTTCCTCTGTCTGCTTGTCCCACCAAACCCCTGATGCCCAGGGCCTTCGAACTCTGGGCCCACATCTCGAGCCAGGACGCTTGTTACGTCGCTCTGGCAGAGGCGCTGCAATGCGATCTGGTAACCGGTGATAAGCGCCTGGGCGTCGCCTCCGGTCCCCGATGTCGGGTCCGGGCTGTCAGCCAGGTCACCGAGGCACCGCCAGAGACCTGAGGTAGAGCACGGAAAGACCGCCAGGTAGGGATCCGAGCAGGGAGATGAAACCGAGCGAGGTACGGTTCCCATGGCGACGGGAGAAAACGGGGTTGATCGCCCTTCTGCCAGCCGTTGCCTTGCCCTTTGGCTCGCGCCCTCTGACCACCCGGCCATGCCCGTTCCCTCGAGGTGGAGGTGGTGTTCGGCGAACCGGTTACCACGGAGGGCGACCTGAAACTGGAGTTGGATGTCGGTGGAAGCATCAGGCGTGCTTCCCTGCGGCCCGAAAGCAACCCGGACCGACGCCAAAAGGGCTTGCATTCCACGGAGCCAGTGAAACGCCTCACCTCCCTCGGTTCACCATCATTCAGAGTTGGTAGTAACCTTCGACCGTGCCTTCATGAGGCATCTCCGGGCCTGCGAGCCGCCGAGGCTCCTGACTCGACGACCCCCCAATCTCTGGCACCTGCTTTCCATAAACAAGGCGACAAGCCGTTAATTTCAATTTACAGGGTTCCGATGCTTTACCTAGACCACGCCGCCACCACTCCGATGCGCCCCCAGGTTTGGGAGGCGATGTCGGAGATAGTCAATCGCGGATGGGGCAATCCCACCGGGTTTCACGCGTCGGCCCGCGCCGCCAAGAACCGGTTGGAGGAGGCCCGTGAGAGGGTGGCCGAGTTGTTGGGATGCCGTCCCTTGGAGGTGGTGTTCACCAGCGGGGGCACGGAATCCGACAATCTGGCGGTGAAGGGAGCCGCCCTGGCCGGGAGGAAACGCAGGGGCGTGGTCACCTCCGCGGTGGAACATGAAGCCGTGTTGAGCGCTGCCGAATACCTCACCAATTGGGGGTGTCCGGTCGAGGTTGTAGGGGTGGATGGCGACGGTCTGGTCGACCCCGACGAAATTGCAGGCGCCGTGACTTCGGAGACTGCCTTGGTGTCGGTCATGGCGGTCAATAACGAGACGGGCGCCCGGCAGCCGGTGAGGAAGATCGCCGACAAGGTACGGGATCGAGCCGGCGCCCGGACCATCATCCATACCGATGCCGTCCAGGCCTTCGTCTGTGAAGAACTCCGGGTTGACCACCTGGGGGTCGATCTCCTGACTCTGGCCGGGCACAAGTTCGGCGGACCGACAGGCGTGGGTGTCCTGTACGTTCGGGATGGAGTGGCCTTGGAGCCGGTGGCACATGGAGGAGGACAGGAGTTGGGACGACGGTCGGGGACCCACCACGTGCCGGGAGCGGTGGGCATGGCTGAGGCCATGGAACTTGCGACGGCCGATCGAGAGCGCTTCTGCCGGGACGCCTACGAGGCGCGGCGGCGGTTCGAGAAGGCTCTCAGCGAGAACGTGTCGGACCTGAAGATCACCTCCCATGCCACCCGGACCGTCCATCACTCCCATCTGCGCTTCCGGGGAGTTGCGAACCAGACTTTGCTGGTCCGCCTCGACCGGCTCGGCCTGGCCGCTTCGGCCGGCTCGTCATGCCAGTCGGGCGCCGCCCAGGTCTCGCATGTGCTGGCGGCCATGGGGATCTCCGAGACCCAGGCGCGGTCGAGCGTCCGCTTTTCGTTCGGATGGACGACCCGCCCGTCAGACGGCGACCAGGCTGCCGAGATGGTCCTCGAGGCATTGGAAGGCCTGCTGTGAGAGTCCTGGCAGCGATGAGCGGCGGCGTGGACTCCTCGGTAGCAGCCGCTCTGATGACCCGTGAAGGCCACGAGGTGATCGGGGTGACTCTCAAACTCTGGGAGGGTCCGGGCGGCGAAGCCCCCACCCACGGCTGCTGCACGGTCTCCGACTCCGAAGACGCCCGGCGAGTGGCCGCTCGCCTGGATATCCCCTATTACGTCTTCGACTACACCGGAGACTTCGCCGACGCGGTGGTTGATCCCTTTATTGACGACTACCTGAACGGGCGGACTCCCAACCCCTGCGTGGAGTGCAACCGCTCCATCAAGTTCTCGACTCTGCTGGAAGAGACCGAGCGACTCGATTGCGACCTGCTGGTCACCGGCCACTATGCCCGGGTCAGCCGCGAGGGGGGTCGGTGGAGGCTCCGCCGGGGGGTAGACCCCGACAAGGACCAGTCCTACGTCCTCCACATGATGGGCCAGGAAGAACTCTCCCGCACCCGGTTCCCGGTTGGAGAGATGACCAAGCCCGAGACCCGCAGGATCGCAGCCGACCTGGGGTTGCGCAACGCCGACAAGCGGGACAGTTACGAGATCTGCTTCGTACAGGGTGACTACCGGGACTTCATTGCCCGGGAGGCGCCGGAAGCCCGGCAGCCGGGAAGGATCGTGGACACCGACAACAAGACGCTGGGAGAGCACCGGGGAGTGATCAACTTCACGGTGGGCCAGCGCCGGGGACTGGGCGTGGCGGTGGGCGAACCCCGTTATGTTGTCGAACTGGACCCCCACACCTCCACCGTCGTTATCGGATCGGCCCGCCAACTCCAGGCAAGGGCCATCGAGGTGGAACAGGTCTCCTGGGTGGACGGCGCTCCCCCGCGAGATGACGGCAGCGAGTCGTTGGTCCAGATCAGGGCTCACGGCGATCCGGTCGGCGCCACGGTAGCGGTGGCCGGCCCCCGGGGCGACCGGATGATGGTCTCTTTCGCCAAGCCCGAACGCGGCGCCGCCCCCGGGCAGGCGGCTGTCATCTACCGGGGAGACGAGGTGTTGGGCGGAGGCGCCATCGCCCGGTTGGTGCGATGAGCGACGCCGCCTCTCGCATCCAAGAACTCAGGGCGCAGATCCGCCGCCACGACCACCACTACTACGTCTTGGACGATCCCCTGATCGACGACGCCGGCTACGACCGGATATGGAGAGAGTTGTTGGAACTGGAGGAAAGCCATCCCGACCTGGTAACCGTGGACTCCCCCACCCGGCGGGTGGGCGCCCCGGTCTCGGAACTGTTCTCACCGGTACGTCACCTCCGACCGCTCTTTTCCCTGGACAACGCCGTGTCGGAGAACGAATTGGCGGCCTGGGAGCAGCGGCTGGTGCGGTTGCTCGGCCGTTCTCCCACCGGTTACGTCTGCGAACCCAAGGTGGACGGTCTGGCAGTGGTGCTTGTTTACCGCCGAGGCGTCCTGGATGTCGCCGCCACCCGCGGGAGCGGAGAAGTGGGCGAGGACATCACCGCCAATCTGCGGACCCTCCGGTCGGTGCCCCTGCGTCTCCTGGGAGACCGTCCGCCTGAGCTGTTGGAAGTGCGCGGGGAGGTGTACATGACCCTCGACGGATTCGACAATCTCAACCGGCGACGTCGAGAGGCCGAACTCCCCACCTTTGCCAACGCCCGCAACGCCGCCGCCGGGTCGGTCAGACAGAAGGACCCGACGGTTACCGCCTCCCGGGCCCTGGAGATCTGGATCTATCAGGCCGGTGTGCTTGACGGCGGCCCGTCACTGCGACGCCACTCCCAGATGCTCGATTACCTGCGTTCTCTGGGACTCCCCGTGAACCCGAGGTCGACCACCGCCGGGGGGTTGGCTGATGTGAACCGCTACGTCCAGAAGATGCTGGACGAGCACCACCACCTCCCCTACCAGACCGATGGTGTG
>CAYWGY010000129.1:0-7790 GCA_964458055.1 uncultured Acidimicrobiaceae bacterium
GCAAGCCGAGTCTCCGGAATGGACACCCGCTTCTTCGACATGCTCCATGATCCCCCCCAGCAGCAGTTCGTGACCGTCATAGACGGCATCCACATCGATTTCGATGGCGGACTCCAAAAACGAATCGATGAGAAGCGGCGCTCCTGCCACCTCTGACTCTCCTATGTCTCCGTACACCGAGTCCAGATAGCGCTCCAACTGCTCCTCCCCGCGCAAAACCTCCATCCGCCTGCCCCCCAGGACGAAAGACGGCCGGGCCACCACGGGAAAGCCCATCTCGGAAGCGACCCGGCCCGCCTCAGCCCGGGAACGGGCCAACCCGTGGCGAGGTTGGAGGATTCCCAATCGCCTGCATAGCTCCGAAAACCCCTCCCGGTCCTCCGCCAGTTCTATCGAAGCAGGGGAAGTACCCGCGATGGGTGTACCGGCCTCAGCCAGCCTGCGAGCCAGGTTCAGAGGGGTCTGACCGCCGAACTGCACAATCACCCCCACCGGGTTTTCGGCGGCCACAACATCCAGCACATCCTCCACAGTCAAGGGCTCGAAATACAGACGGTGGGAGGTGTCGTAGTCGGTTGACACCGTCTCGGGGTTGCAGTTGACCATCACGGTCTCGTATCCGACCGCTCCCAGGGCGAACGCAGCCTGGACGCAGCAATAGTCGAACTCGATCCCCTGTCCGATGCGGTTGGGACCCGCCCCCAGCACCACCACCCGAGGCCGGTCCGTCGGCGGCACCTCATCCTCATCCTCAAAGGTGCCGTACATGTAGGGCGTCTGCGCCTCAAACTCGGCAGCGCAGGTGTCCACCGTCTTGTAGGTGCGGCGAACGCCCCGGGCCATGCGCCGCCGCCTGACCTCCTCTTCGCTCCTACCCCAAAGGAACGCAAGTTGCGCATCGGAGAAACCCTGCTTCTTGGCGTCCTCCCACAGGTCATCCTGGGGACCGCGGAGAGCCAATTCCTCCCGGAGATCCACGATCTCGGCGATCTGGTGGGTGAACCAAGGATCATATGCCGTTAGTCCGGACACCTTCTCCGGTGACCAATCTCTCCGCAAAGCCTCCCCAACTGCCGTCACCCGATCGGGAGTGGGTACCCTCAGCAACTCCTCCAGCCGCTCGTCCCCCAGTCTCTCCAACTCCTGGGACACCGGATCGGCGCCCAGGCCCATGCGTCCCGTCTCCAGGCTCCGCAGCGCCTTCTGCAAGGCCTCCGGAAAGGTCCTCCCGATCGCCATCGCCTCTCCCACGCTCTGCATGGAAGAGCCCAGGCGGACGGGGGTGGCGGGAAACTTGGGAAAGTCGAAGCGGGGCACCTTGACCACGACGTAATCAAGCGCCGGTTCGAAGGACGCCGGAGTCATCCCGGTGATGTCATTGGTTATCTCATCCAAGGTGTAACCGACGGCAAGCAGTGCCGCGATCTTGGCTATCGGAAAGCCCGTTGCCTTCGACGCCAAGGCCGAAGAGCGGGACACCCTGGGATTCATCTCGATCACCAGCCTCCTGCCAGTGGCCGGGTCCACGGCGAATTGCACGTTCGAACCACCCGTCGCCACTCCGATCGCCCGGAGCACCTCGATCCCCTCATCCCGCATCGCCTGGTATTCCCTGTCAGAGAGGGTCTGGATGGGGGCCACCGTTATCGAGTCGCCCGTGTGAACCCCCATCGCGTCCAGGTTCTCGATCGAACAGATGATCACGGCATTGTCGGCGTGATCTCTCATGACCTCCAGTTCGAATTCCTTCCAGCCCTCAACAGACTCCTCCACGAGTATCTCAGAGACCGGGGAAGTCTCCAGACCCCGCGTGGCCACCTCCTCGAAATGCCGAGCCTCATAAACCATCCCGGTGCCTCCGCCGCCCAGGATGTAGGAGGGACGGATCATCAACGGAAACCCGATCCGGGCGGCGATGCGGCGAGCGTCCGCCATCGACCTGGCATAACCTGCTCGGGGAGTCTCAAGTCCCGCCTCGGTCATCACCTCCCGGAACCTGCCCCGGTCCTCGGCGCGTTCGATGGCGTCCATCCCGGCGCCGATCAACTCCACCCCGTAACGTTCCAGCGTCCCCCTGGCAACCAACTGTGCGGTGATATTGAGCGCCGTCTGGCCCCCGAGGGTCGGTAACAGGGCGTCGGGACGCTCCCGCTCGACTATCTTCTCCACGACCTCCGCTGTTATGGGCTCCACGTACGTCTGGTCGGCGAACTCGGGATCGGTCATTATGGTGGCGGGGTTGGAGTTGACCAGCACCACCCGGTAGCCCTCACTCCGTAGTGCCTTGGCGGCCTGGGTGCCCGAATAGTCGAACTCGCACGCCTGGCCGATCACGATGGGTCCCGAACCCACCAGGAGAATGGAGCGAATATCGGAACGCGCCGGCATCTGGGGTCAGGCTCCCCGGTCCATCAGGTCCAGGAAATCGTCGAAGAGTCCCACGGCATCCCGCGGCCCGGGGGCCGCTTCGGGATGGTATTGGACCGAGAACGCCGGGATGTCCCGGCAGGCCATGCCTTCGAGAGTGCCGTCGTTGAGGTTCTGATGAGTGGGCTCCACCGCGCCGAAATCCGATTCGACCGACGCCGGCAACATGTCGGGAGTCACCAATCCCTCCCGGGGAGGGGCCGAACGCCCGGAAAGGGACCACAGGTCCACCGAGAATCCGTGATTCTGAGAGGTAATCTCCACCCTCCCGTCGGTTAACCGCCGTACCGGATGGTTACCTCCGTGATGCCCGAAGGGAAGCTTGTAGGTTCCGGCGCCCAAGGCCAATCCCAAGACCTGCTGGCCCAAACAGATCCCGAACACCGGGACCCTTCCCAGGATTCCCCGCAGAGTGTTGATCACAGGTTCCAATGGCTCAGGATCACCGGGTCCGTTGGAGAGGAACACACCATCCGGCCCGGCTGCCAGCACTGCCTCGGCCGATACGTCGGAGGGCGCCACCTCCACCTCCAGTCCCCGCTCGGTGAGTTGTTCCAGGATGTCCCGCTTGATGCCCAGGTCGATGGCGACCACTTTGCCCAGGGTGGTCCCTTCGGGGGTGACCGAATAGGACTCGGCGGTGGAGACTCCCGAGGCCAGGTCCTGTCCGATCATCACAGGGGCGGAAGCCGCAGCGGATGTCAACTCCGCGACAGAGGCCCCCCCACCCATGGCGGCGGGCATGGCGCCGCGTTCTCGGATGTGGCGGGTGAGTCGACGGGTGTCGACTCCGGTCAGCGCCACCAGTCCGTTGTCCATGAAGAAGGCCCGCAAGTCCCCCTCCGCCCTCCAACTGGAGTACCGCCACGAGAAAGACCTCATCACCACCCCGGCAGCCCACGGCTTTCCGGCCTGCGAGTCTGGTGAGGCCACCCCGTAGTTGCCGATGTGGGAAGCCGTCATCACCACGATCTGACCGGCGTAGGACGGGTCTGTGAATACCTCTTGATAGCCGCCCATGGCGGTGTTGAAAACCACCTCTCCCACCGTTATACCGCTCGCGCCCACCGACCAACCCCGGAAGACCTCCCCGTCGGCGGTGACGAGGAGACCGGGCGTGGAGCGGCGCCGCATCCTCGACCCGAAAGGCCGTCCCTCGGCGGGTAAGGCCCCTGCTTCGGGCCGGATCCACCCGGCCAGCGTGGCCAGCACACCGTTTACGAACCGCCCGCTGTGCTCGGTGGAGTAGCGGCCGGCGATGCGCACCGCCTCGGCGATAATAACTGCGGAAGGGGTGCGGCTGTGGTGACGCAATTCGTACACGGCCATCCGCAACACCGCCAGATCCACTGCCGGCATGCGAGAGGCTTTCCAGTCCTTGGCGGCTCTCTCAACAATGGAGTCGATGCGTTCGGCCTCGGCGACCACACCCCGCACTATCAGCTGCGCCTTGGGAAGTTTTCCATCCAGGAGTCCTTCCAAGTCACTTCCGTGACCGCCCGCCACATCCATCTCATAGAGGATCCCCAGCGCCTGGTGGCGAGGATCATCCGGGGAACCTTGGAAAGGCCCGGGAATCTCCTCCGACTCTGCTTGCCCTTTCACACCCTGGTGAGATACGCCCCCGTGCGGGTGTCCACTCTGATGCGGTCACCCTGTTCCACGAAAAGAGGCGTCTTGATGCTGATACCGGTCTCGACAAGAACGTCCTTGGTGGCGCCGGAAACCCGATCTCCCTTGACTCCCGGCTCGGCGTAGGTGACTTCCATCTCCACCGAGGGAGGCAGTTCCATCCCGATGGGCCGTTCCCTGTGGAAGGCTATGGCCAGGGTCATCCCTTCCACCAGGTATCCCGCGTCATCGCCTATCTCGTCGGAGCTGAGGGCGAACTGGGAGTAGTCATCGAGGTTCATGAAGTGGAATCCCAGATCGTCCTGGTAAAGATACTGATGGTCAACCCGGGAGATGATTGCCTGGGGCACATCCTCATCTGCCCGGAAAGTGCGGTCCAGAACCTGTCCCGTCTCGGCATTCTTGAGCTTCATCCTCACGAATGCCTTCCCCTTGCCCGGTTTCACATGTTGATAGGTGACTATCGAGAAGACACCGTCGGAGAGTTCCAGCGCCATGCCGGGGCGTACATCATTGGTGGAGATCATGGTTGATTAGTCAAGTGGCTCGCGTAAGTCTGGTTCAAGTGTAGAGGGTCAGAGCCCCACCGCTGTCAATCCCAGATTCACATCCTCCCGTGACACGTCGACGACCACCGGTTGACCGAAGTCTCTCAGAAGCACCATCTTGGGCAGGGAATCGCCCCGCCGCTTCTTGTCCTTTCCCAAGAGTTCCATGATGACCGACCTTTCAACCGGAGGGGAGGCAATCGGCAGTCCCAGGGAGGTGATTATGTCTCGCTGCCGGCGCTGGTGACGGAATCCCACCTTCCTCGCCGACACCGCTCCGGCAGCCACCATCCCCACGGCCACGGCGTGACCGTGAGGCATGCCGGTGGCAGACTCCACGGCATGGCCCAGAGTGTGGCCGTAATTGAGGATGGCGCGTTGCCCAAGTTCCAAGAAGTCGTCCCTCGTCACCTTCGCCTTCACCCGGACCGCTCGCGTCACCACCTCCGGCAGGGGTGCGCTCAGACCGTGTTCTTCCAGGATCTCCGCCAGCGCCGGGTCCCCGATGAAACCCGCTTTCACCGTCTCTGCCATGCCCTCGACCAGAAGCGGTTCGGGAAGCGTTTGCAACACATCGATGCTGATCACCACCCGCCTGGGATGCTTGAAGGTCCCCACCTGGTTCTTCCCGCGCCGGTTGACGCCGGTCTTCCCCCCTATGGAGGCGTCCACCGCTCCCAGAAGAGTGGTCGGGACGTAAACGACCTCCACCCCTCGGAGCCATGTGGAGGCTACGAATCCGGCAAGATCGGTGGCAGCTCCGCCACCCACTCCCACGATGGTGTCGAAGCGGTCCACCCGGAGACGGTCCAGTTCCCCATACAGGTCCTCCACGACGCCCAGCGTCTTGGCATCCTCCCGGTCCGGAATCTCCACGATGGTTGTCTCCACCGGTGACTCCCCCAGTCGGGAGGCGTCCGCCTCGATACGGGCTCGGGTTGCCCTGGCAACTGCCGATGCCGGCCCCGGTTGGGTCAGGATAACCACTCTTGAAGGAGGGGGACCGGTACGGGGCGGCAGGAGAGGCGCCGGCAGGCCGTCCGAGACCACTATCTCGGAGTAGTCCCCGATCAGGATGCTCTCCATGCCCTCCAGACTTCCTCTGCGACCAACTCTCTCGTCTTGCCGTCCATGTCCAGGCGCACATGGGCAGCCTGGTGATACAGGTGTTCACGCTCCTCCCACAGTTGGTGGAATCGGGCCCCCAGATCGGCATAGCCCTGCAGCAGGGGGCGATTACGTGTCTTCCTCTTGGCGATCAAGGATGAGAGCGGTGGATCGAGCCACACCACGAGACCGTTCTGTCTCATGAGGCGCCGGTTCTCAGGATCGAGTATCACCCCTCCGCCGGTGGCCACCACCATCCGACCATCCAGCGCCGCAGCCCTCGCCACTTCTTCGGTCTCCCATTTGCGGAAGGCCGCTTCCCCCTCCTCGGCAAATATCCGGGGTATCGGCTTCCCCGTCCGGTCCACGATTTCATCGTCGATGTCCATGAACGGGCGTCCGCTCCGTCTGGCCACCATCCGTCCGACCTTCGTCTTTCCGGAACTCATCATCCCGATCAGCCACAGCTTGGGAATCAAAACCGATTCACTTTCTCCCAATGGGACTTCCAGCCGGCACGCAGATCGTCCACGGTGTCGCCACCCACCATCCGCTGTATCTCTTGAGCCAGCACGAGCGCCACCATCTGCTCGGCCACGACTCCGGCAGCCGGGACCGCACACACATCAGAACGTTCCCTGAATGCCTTCTGCGGCCGGCGGGTATTCACATCCACCGTCTCCAGCGGGCGCATCACCGTGGAGATCGGTTTCATGGCTGCCCGTACTCGCAGGACCCCACCCAGCGTGATTCCTCCCTCGGTACCTCCGGCCCGGTTGGTCTCCCGGTAATACCCTTCAGAGTCCCGGTAATAGATCTCATCGTGGGCCACGGTCCCTCTCCGGGCCGCAGAGCGTAACCCGTCTCCCACTTCCACACCCTTGATGGCATGGATGGACATGAGCGCCCAGGCCAAAAGGCCATCCAGTTTACGGTCCCAATGCACATGACTGCCGATCCCGGGCGGCAACCCGTAGGCCAACACTTCGACCACCCCGCCCAGTGTGTTCCGGTCTGCCTTGGCATCCTCGATCTCGGTGATCATCGCCGCCTCCGCTTCGGGGTGGAAGACCCTCACGGGCGACATGTCGATGGTCTCCAGGTCGGAAGGTAGCGGTAGCGGGTGATCGGGCGCCTCCACCTGGCCGATCGACACCACATGGCTGAACACATGCACCCCCAACTCGGCCAGCAGCACCTTGGAAAGGTAACCCGCCACTGTCCGGGCAGCGGTCTCCCGGGCGGAGGAGCGCTCCAGGATGTCGCGGGCGTCGTGGGTGTCGTACTTGATCATGCCGGCCAGGTCGGCGTGACCCGGACGCGGCGTCGTCATCCTTCGCCTCGGCTCATGTCCGGGAAACGGGCTCATTTCCTTCTCCCACTTGGGCCACTCGGTGTTGCGGATGATCACCGCCACCGGACTGCCGAGCGTGTAGCCGTGACGCACGCCGCCCATGATCTCCAGCCGGTCCTGCTCCAGCTTCATGCGGTTCCCGCGCCCGAACCCCATCCGCCGCCTGGCCAACTCTCCCGACAGATCCTCTGCCCGAAAAGCCAGCCCAGACGGAAGACCCTCAACAATGGTCACCAACCCGGGCCCGTGCGACTCGCCGGCCGTCAGAAAACGTAGCATGCGGGAGATGCTACCTACCCGAGCCCTCACAGATAGAAAGGTGATTTGACGCGGGATCGCGGAGCACATCTGGCTAGCCTCCCCCAGTGTCGGGAACAACGTGTTTGAAATGGCAAGACGCATCTCCACCACCCGTATACGTCGGCGGACCCCCAGATTGGGCAAGGCAGCAGGGAAGGTAACGGGTTTTGTATCCCTGTTGATAGCGCTGGCCGCTTCGGGTAATCGAAGGAAACCGGTGGACTGGAGCTATCGAGGGCCTGGTGGGCCCGAACGTTGGGGCGAATTATCAGAGGAGTACTCGACATGCCGGGACGGTAAGCAACAGTCTCCGATCAACATTGCCGGATACCAGAGGGGTGAGGGCGAGACGGTTTCATTCTCCTACGGCGGCAATGCCGCGGAGATTCACAATGACGGCACATTCCTGCATGTCGGGTTCG
>CAYWGY010000130.1:0-7761 GCA_964458055.1 uncultured Acidimicrobiaceae bacterium
AATGGTTGGGTATCTGTGTCTAGCGCAATCCCTGCTCTGAGAACGAGATCACATCTGCGGCGTTGTCGGCAGTCACCAATTGCGGACCGGTGAGCACCACCCTGTTCACGGAGCCGAGCGGCAATCCGCCGGTCTCGTGGAACATGGTGAGCAACACGATGGGCAGGTAGCCCTGTGCATACTGGTACTGGTCGATGGCGAAGGCCATGTCGCCGGCGCCGATGGCTTCCAGCACCTCGGGGCCGAGGTCGAAGGTGGCGAGCTCCACCTGACCCAGCAGGCCCAGGTTCTCCATGGCGTTCAACGCCGGGATGGCGCCGGTCGGCCCGAGAGCCAGCACTCCGTCAGGACTGCGGGAGGAGAGGGCTCCCTCGATGGCGGCCTGGGCGCCGGTCGGGTCGGCCAGGTCCACCGGGATGACCTCTACGGCTCCACCCAGTCCATCTTCGAATCCCTGGCACCTGGCGTCAAGGGCGGCGTTGCCGACTTCCTGGTTGATGCAGAGGGCATTGGTGACTCCCATTGCGCCCATTTCCTGTCCGGCAATCAGACCTGCTTCGTACTCGGTCTGTCCGATGTGGACTAGCACGCCGAGGTCGGCGAACACGTCGGATCCGGAGTTCATGGAAATCACCGGGATGCCGGCTTCGACGGCGGCGCGGATACTTGGGCCCAAGGCGTCGGCGTCAGGAATGGTCACGACCAAGCCGTCGGGCTGGGAGGCCACGGCAGCGTCGATGATCTGGGCCATCTCCGCCATGTCGAATGTCCCGGGCGCCTGGTAGACCACCGAAACGCCCATGTCTTCCTCGGCTGCCTTGACTCCGTTGGCAGCCACCGACCAGAAGGGGTCGGAGGACTGGCCGTGGGATACCACCACGAAGCTCAGGTCCCGTTGGGCAACAGCCTCCTCGGGGGCGGTGGTGGGCTCGGGCGCCGCTGCGGTTGTCTCTACAGCGTCGGCGGCCGTGGTTGCGGCGGCGGTGGTGTCTGCAGCGTCGTCTCCTCCGCAGGCAGCCATGATCAGGGTCAACACCGCCAGAATTGACAGCACATACTTGCTTCTCATAGGTTCTCGTCTCCTTTCCTACTATGTCGCCCTCGTGTGTCGAGGGGGACGGACAGCCCGTCTGACTCCCACTGAGGGCTACTTTGGTGTGTGATTATATCGGTGGTCTGATTGTCCAATGTTGGGTCTCAGCCTGTCTCGCCGCGCGTCCGGATTGATGGGGCCAGTTTTAGAAGATACCGGGTGCTTATCATGGCGTCCTCCACGGGTCCACGGCCGGGAAGCGGCGCCTCGCCCAGGATCTTGTCCTGCTCGAGCACGTACCAGCCTTGGTATCCGTGGGATTCGAGCGCCGAGATGACTCCCGCTATGTCGACGTCTCCGGAGCCGAGAGGCCTGAACATTCCGAGCTTGACCCCCTGGCGGAAAGTCATCTCCCTGTTGCGGACTCGGGCGGCCGACTCTCCATCCACATCCTTGAGATGAACGTGGGCAATCCGATCCGGCACCGAGCGGGCCACCTGCAAGGGGTCGATCCCGGCGAGGAACATGTGACCGGTGTCCAGACAGAGGGACACCTCGGTCTTGGATAGAACTCGCTCGACATGCCGGGACCGCTCCACAGCCATGCCCCAGTGCTGATGGAGGGCCACGTCCAATCCATTCTCTGCGGCCTGGCTAACCAGGCGTTTGAGGTTGTGATCGAAGAGAGACCATGCGCCTGGGCTCAACTCCCCGGAGCGGTCGTACCCGTTCTGGGGAAGCACCGGCCCCAAAACCAGTACCTTCGAGCCGCAGGCCGCCAGCGTGTCAATGGCTCTGGCGGCGTAGGCAGACTGCTCCTCGCGGTACGAAGGGAGGTGCAACAGCAGGGGAACGAACCCTCCCACCACCGAGAGACCGGCGGAGGCAGCCCTGGTGCGGGCCTCTTCGGGAGAGGCGCCCAGGAAGCCGTCCGGTCCCAGTTCGGTGGCGGAGAGACCGATGGCGGCCATCTCGGAGAGAACCCGGTCGCTGGGAAGGAGGTACCCCCACCCCGGTGACCCGTCCACCCCCCAACTGATGGGCGCTCCTGCGATCCGGTCCTTCAGTGCGATCATGAGGGCCTCGTCGGTTGGGGAGGGCTCCCTGCGCCCTGCACGGTCTGGTCGTAGTCGACCACCGCTCCGGTCATGAGTCCCGAGGCGTCCGAGGCCAGAAAGGCGATCGCCTCGGCTATCTCATCGACTTTCAGGAGCCTTCCGAACGGTGACCGGGCCTCCGCCCGGGCCAGCCAGTCCTCCCCGGCGCCTTCGCTGGTTTGAATGATGTGTTCGGTAGGCGTGTCGGACCAACCCGGCTGCAGGCAGTTCACCCTGATCCGGTCGGGCATGACAGCGTAAGCGACATTGCGGGTGAGGGCCGCCAGAGCGGCTTTGGACGACGCGTAGGCCGCCAGGTGAGGAGGTCCGCCGTGAGCCGCCACCGAGCCCACGTTGACGATGGTCCCCCCGTTGCCCTCTCTCCTCATTATCCGGACCGCCTCCTGCATGAGGAAGAAGGGAGACCGCAGGTTGATAGCCATCATCTGATCCCATTGGTCCACGGTGGTGGCTTCGATGGACCCTCGCGCCGTGCTTCCGGCGCAGTTGACCAGAATGTCGATCCTGCCAAAACGCTGGTCGGCGGCCTGGATGACCTGCCGGTAGGCGCCAGGGAGAGTCAGATCGGCGGCGACGAAGACGGAGTCCGTGCCATGGTGGGTGGTGAGAGATCGAGCCACCTCTTCCCCGCGCCGGGGGTTCCGTCCGGTGATCACTACGCCGGCCGCCTGGCGATCGGCCATCAGTCCGGCGACGGCTTCTCCCATACCGGAGGTGCTACCGGTGACGACGGCTATCTTCCCTTCGAACTGTCCCATTGGCGACCAGCCGGTGGATCAGGTGCCCGTTGGCAGCGGACTCAATGGTTGCCCTCCTGAACGGGGAGCAGGTTGTGGCGGGAGTCCTGCTCCCACCACGCTCTGGTCGTAGTCGACCACCGCTCCGGTCATCAGGCCGGACGCGTCGGAGGCCAGGAAGGCTATTGCCTCGGCTATCTCGTCCGCCTTCAGGAGTTGGCCGAATGGAGATCTGCTCTCTGCTCGGACCAGCCAGTCATCGGCTGCACCGTGTTTCTTCTGCATGGCATGTTGCGCCGGGGTGTCGGACCACCCGGGCTGGAGGCAGTTCACCCGGATCCGATCCGGCATGGCGGAGTAGGCCACGTTACGGGTCAGGGCGGCCAGCGCCGCCTTGGAAGCCGAGTAGGGGGCCAGAGAAGTCGGTCCTCCGTGGGCGGCGATGGATCCCACGTTGACGATTGTGCCCCCGATGCCTTCCCGTCTCATGATGCGAATCGTCTCCTGCATCAGGAAGAAGGGAGAGCGGAGGTTGGTCGTCATGATCTCTTCCCAATGTTCGAGTGTGGCTGTCTCGATCGAGCCTTGCGCGGTGCTTGCCGCGCTGTTGACCAGAATGTCGATTCGACCAAAACGCCGATCGGCGGCTTCGGTTACCAGGCGATAGGCGTAAGGAAGCGCCAGGTCGGCGGCGACAAAGACGGCGTCCGCTCCGGTGTGGAGACGGAGGGACCTGACGACCCTCTCTCCGCGTTCGGGGTTTCGTCCGGTGATCACAATTCCCTCTGCTCCCCGTTCGGCCATCAACCGGGCGGTGGCTTCGCCCATCCCGGAGGTACTGCCTGTGATGACAGCCGCTTTGCCTTCGAACAGTGGCATGGTATGCCTAAACGCCTACCCGCTGGTGTTTTCTCTCTGCGTCCCATTGACCGCGGGCCACCTTCACCAGTTCCCGTTCACTGACCTCGGGGATACCGACTTCCCACCAGGCGCCGCCTTCGCCCCACCGGTAGGGGTGGGTCTCCACCACGATCACGTAGGTGCGGTCGGCCTGCTTGGCTCGCTGGTAGGCCGCCGGCAGGTCGTCGAGACTCTCCACCCGTTCGGCGAGAGCGCCCATGGAACGGGCATGCTCCGCGAAGTCCACCCGGGTCATGCGCTCGTGGCGGGAGGACTCCAAGAGATTGTTGAACTCCTCGCTCCCGGCGTTGACCTGCAGCCGGTTGATGACCGCGAACCCGCCGTTGTCACAGACGATCATGATCACCTTGTGGCCGCTGAAGACGGTGGAGTAGATGTCGGAGTTCATCATCAGATACCCTCCGTCGCCCATCCAGGCCACCACATCGCGATCAGGGAGGGCCATCTTGGCTCCCCATGCGCCTGATATCTCGTATCCCATGGTGGAGTAGCCGAACTCGCAGTCGAAGGTGTCCACCCGCTTCGACCGCCAGCCCATGTTGAGCTCACCTGGGAGACCGCCCGCCGCCGAGAGGCAGTAGTCGTCGGGATCGCTTATCTGCCAGAGGGTCTGGATCACCGACTGGTAGGCAGGGGGAGTGTCGCTGCGCTCCAGCCAACTATCCAGGTATGAGTTCCATTTGTCCATCTCCCTGCGGCTGGTCTCCAACCACTCATCCGGCGCCCGGTAGCCTCCAAGCTCCCTGTCGACTGCCGCCAGACCGGCCCGGGCATCGCCGATCACTGCCTGGGAGTGCTGCTTGAGCGCATCCCAGCGGGCGGCGTTGATGGTGACGAAGCGAACGTCCGGTTGCTGGAAGGCGGTCCAGGACCCGGTGGTGAAGTCCTGCAGTCGGGTGCCCACCGCGATCACCACGTCGGCTTCCGCGGCCAGGGCGTTGGCAGAGGCGCCACCGATGACCCCGACCGTGCCGGCGTAGTTGGGATGGCTGTGTTCCATCACCGACTTTCCGGCTACCGTCTCTACCACCGGAATGCCTCGCCGGACCGCGAAGTCGGTCAACTCCCTAGCCGCGCCCGAATAGTGCACGCCCCCGCCGGCAATGATGAGAGGCTGTTGGCCATCCGCTATCAGAGCGGCGGCAGCCGTGGCATCCCTCGGATCCGGTGCAGGTCGCCGGATGTGGTGGACCCGTTCGGCGAAGAATGCACCAGGATAGTTATAGGCTTCCGCTTGCACATCCTGGGGAAGAGCCAGGAAGGCCGGCCCGCAATCGGCGGGGTCCAGCATGACCCCCAGGGCTTGCGGCAGTGACTGCACAATCTGTTCGGGCCGGGTGATGCGGTCCCAGTACCGGGTGACAGGTCGGAAGGCATCGCACACCGTGACGGTGGGATCGTCGAAATTCTCCACCTGCTGCAGGACCGGGTCGACTATCCGGTGGGTGAAGGTGTCTCCGCTGAACATCAACACCGGCAGCCGGTTGGCGTGCGCCGCCGCGGCGGCCGTGAGCAGGTTGGTGCATCCCGGTCCGATGGAGGCGGCCGCCACCATGATCTGGCGGCGCCGACGGGCCTTGGCAAATGCCATGGCCGCCAGGGCCATCCCCTGTTCGTTCTGGCCCCTCCAGGTGGGAAGGCGGTCGGAGACGGGTTGGAGGGCTTCGCCAAGGCAACTGACGTTCCCGTGCCCGAAGATGGCGAATACACCGGGAAACAGCGGGACCGACTCACCATCGACAACGGTCTTCTGGGCAATAAGCCACTTGACCACGGCTTGGGCCATGGTCAGCCGGATCGTCTCCATGCTCAGTCGTCTCCTTGGTTGTCTACCCGGAGCTCTTTCTCGGTTCGGTCGTTCTCCTCGCCAACTGACCGGCCAACCGTTTCCCGGGTCTCCGACTTCAAGAGTCGGGCTGTCTGGGAATCTACTCTATTCACCTTGGATCATCCTCCAAATCCGGGGTCGTTTTTTCGCAGATATGCCAGCTAGCGGAGCATTGGTCGACTGCCACCGGCTGCGGCAATTCGGTCGCCTTTCGGTCTGCGATGATGATATCGGGCGCCCATTGCAAGGGGTCCCCATGGGGGCTCCGGGACTGCGGTGGTACTGCCTGCCACCCGGTTTGGGTGCGTGTGCATGCTGGGGAGGATGTAAAGGGTCGGATATCATGTGGGCTCAACACACCGGTGAGGTTGAGGCATGACTGCGGGATCCCATGAAGAACATCCCCGCCTTGGCCCCTGGGCCGCATCAGAGGACTGGGTGTCGGTGTGGGTTGCCGGAGCCTTGATGGCATTGATCCTGGCGGGCATCAGGCCGGAGATCCCAAACCTCTCTTGGAGCGACGGCTCCCCGGGGGGAGTGCTCTCACTGGACAGTCTCTGGGCCACGCTGACCCTGGGTTTGATCCTTTTTGGTGTCTCGGCCGCGGGTGTGTGGCTGATGAGGAAAGACCCACGTCCCTACCTTGTAGGCTTTCCGTCCGTATTCATCCTGGGCTGGATCTGCCAGGCGCTGGCGAGCGCTCCACTTCTCAAGGAGTGGGGTATCAGCTATGTGATCGTTTCTCTGGTGGTGGGCCTCCTCATATCCAATCTGGGAGACCTTCCCTTGTGGATGAGGGGAGCGGTCAGAACCGAGTATTTCATAAAGACCGGGCTGGTGATGCTCGGCGCCGGGATCATTTTCGGTGAGATCCTGCGGGCCGGGTTGTTCGGCTTGGCCCAGGCCCTGCTGGTCATCCTGGTTGTCTGGCGGTTCTGCTTCTGGGTATCCCGACGGCTGGGGGTGGATGACGAATTCTCGGTCATGCTCGCCACGGCGGTCTCGATCTGTGGGGTCTCTGCTGCCATTGCGGCATGCGGGGCGGTGGCGGGTGATCGCAGGAAGCTCTCCTATGTCACCTCTCTGGTCCTGGTTGTGGCCGCACCCATGGCGATTTTCATGCCGGTGATTGCCCAATGGTCGGGCATGTCCTCCGCGGTGGCGGGAGCCTGGTTGGGCGGGACAATCGATACCTCCGGGGCGGTGGTGGCCTCTGGGGAGATACTCGGCGACACCGCTCTGAACGCGGCGGTCATCGTCAAGTTCTCCCAGAATGCCCTGCTTGGCCTGGCCGCCTTTGCCATCTCTCTCTGGTGGGCTTTCCGGGGCCACGGTGAGGTGAGAGACAGACCGACCGCCGTCACCGTATGGGATCGGTTTCCCAAATTCGTGCTGGGCTTCGTCGTTGTCTCTCTACTGTTCTCTTTTCTGCTCGGTGGGGAGGTGGTCGAAGCCACGAGTGGGATCCTGAAGGGCATCCGAACATGGGTTTTTTCCCTGGCCTTCGTTTGCATCGGCCTGGAGACTCGCTTCCGCGACCTGGTGTCCATGGGCGGCGGCAGGCCTGCCGCCGCTTTCCTGCTGGCACAGGGAGTCAATATCCTCTGGACGCTCCTGGTGGCCTGGCTGCTGTTTGGAGGGGTGTTGTTCGGAGTGCCGGTGCTCTGACTCTCAGAGCCCCCCGACCTGCTCCCAGGTCCCCGATTCCCAGGACCTGGCCATTGCGGCTTGAACCTCCGCCACCCGGGCGGCCTCTTCGAAGTCGGGTGAGAATGCGCGTCCGGAACCCACCGCTTTCAGGAACTCGAACAGTTCGATGAGCTTCATCTCCTCGTAGCCGATCGAGTTTCCGTTTCCGGGAACTATGTTGCCCTGGTGGGGGAGCCAGTCTCCTGCCAGAACCTGGATGAACCCATCCACGGGTTGCTCCCGGGGCAGATAGAGTTCCAAGGCGTTGAGCTTCTCGTGCGTCCAGGAAGCGGCGCCCCTGGTCCCGTTGAGTTCAAAGGCCATATCGCTTTGCGGCCCGAAGATCGTGCGATCTGATTCCAGGGTCCCCCGGGCGCCATTCGCGAATTCGACCAGGGCGCCCACGTAGTCCTCGTTGGTCACGGGACCGGTGGG
>CAYWGY010000131.1:0-7208 GCA_964458055.1 uncultured Acidimicrobiaceae bacterium
CCTGGGAACTCGTGCAGGAACTCGGCCCCTACGTCCTCTCCTACTGGGTGCCTCCCCACCACCAGCAGGCGGTGTGGGACGCCCTGGCGGACGGCTCCATCGATATGGTGGCCTCCGACCACGCTCCCCACACCAGGGAGGAGAAGGACATCGGCTATGAGGACATGTGGGCGGCCCACACCGGGTCGCCCGGCGTCCAGTACCAGTTACCGCTGCTGGTGGACGCCCATAACCGGGGTCGGATCTCACTGGCAAGGCTGGTGGACGCGGTCTCCGCCGCTCCCGCCCGCCTCTTCGGCCTCTCCCGCAAGGGCCGGACCGAACCCGGCGCCGACGCCGACCTGGTTCTCATAGACCCGGACCGTCAGTGGACCATCACCAACGACTCGGTGCTCTCCAAGATCGACTGGACGCCCTACCACGGTCGGACCATCACCGGAGCGGTGGAGCGTACCATCGTCCGGGGGGTGGATGTCTATGCCGGCGGAGAGGTGGTCGCCGAGCCCGGTCATGGCCGTCAAGCGGTCCCCGACGCAATAAAGAGGAGTTGAACCATGGAATTCGGACTGTTGTTGCCCCACTTCGGTCGTCACACCGACCGGGACATGCTCTGGGACGGTGCCAGGAGAGCAGAAGAGCTGGGTTTCGACTCGCTGTGGGTGCGGGACCATCTCATGTTCGAGCCCCATGGGGAGTTCGAAGCGCCCAACCGGGCCTTTCTGGAGCCCCTGACCGTCTTGACATCGGTGGGAGCGGTCACCTCCTCGGTCAAGTTGGGAACCGGCACGCTGATCCCGTACCGTCACCCCCTGGTGGTGGCCGCCACCCTGGCCTCGGTCGATTCTCTGGTGGGGTCCGGCCGGTTGATAACCGCATGGGGTGCGGGCGGCTACGACTTCGAGTTCGAGGCGGTGGGGATCACCGGGGTGTTCCGTCCCGAATTGGTGGAGTCCAACGCCCGGATCCTGGCCGGCGTGCTGTCGGAGGACAACGTCACCTACGAGGACAGCCATTACCGCTTCGAGAACGCCACCATCCGTCCGCATCCCGCCTCTCCCATTCCCTTCTGGTACGGTGGCGCCACCCCCGCCTCGGCGCGCCGGGCCGCCACTTACTGCAGCGGCTGGATGCCGGGGCGGATCACCCTGCCCACCATCGCCAAGCGGGTCGCCCAGATGCGCAGGCTCACCGGGGAGAACGGACGGCCCATGCCGACCGTGGCCTGCATACCTCCGACCAGCATCGCCGAGACCACCGAGGAAGCCATGGCCGGCATCTCGGTCGAGGGCCTCCTGGCCTGGGCCAACACCCGCGGCAAGTGGTGGGTGAAGCCTCCGTCGGGTCGCTTCGAGACGGCCGAGGACATCGAGGGCTCGCTGATCGCGGGCAACCCGGAAGAGGTGGTGGCCGCTACCGCCAAGTTCCCCGAGGTGGGCGTCGATCACCTGGTCTTCGACCTGCGGCTCTCCTTCGACCGCTGGATGGAGAGCATCGAACTGCTGGGAACGGAGGTCATCCCCCGCCTCAGATAGACCGGCACTCTCATTTGGCATTCACTCGCGTTGCCGGCTCATCACTTGAAGGTAGACAGATCACGGGGTCTTAACCTGCCGAACCTCCAGCTATGGGACAGCGGGAGGCGAGGACCGCAAGAGCCGAGGCCCCTGGAGCACCGGAGGCATCGTCGGAATTATGCAGCCGGGCTGATCAACTCGTAGAAGACTTCCTGGTGAAACTCGACGCTGCTGCTGAGGGTGAAGGGCTCGCCGGTCTCGTCTGGTACGGTCGTGTGAGTTATGACCATTCCCGGCGCCTGGTATGAACCATCGATGACCACGCCTGCCTCGACATCGAAGCGGGAAGTTGCGGTCATGGCTCCCGGAGCCACCTCGATGACCAGCGAGAAGTCGGAGAGTAGTCCCTCGGCCTCCTCCGCTCCCTCCTCAGGCGTCTCCTCGGTGAAAGCGCCGAACATCGCTGACATCATCTGGCTCATGTCCCATTCGAAGGTCTCTGTCTGATACTCGCTCTCGACAACGAGAATGGGCGCTTCGGGGCTGCCCTCCACCGCCACCACGCGGTGGACGGCGGTGGTGACGATCGGGCCCCCGGGACCCTCCTGGACGCTCTCCTCGGTCCAGGAGTCGTTCAACCCCACCTCGTGATCCGGGAAGGCGGGGCCGAATGGCCGGTTGAGTTGCTGGTTCCCGGCAGAGGCGCCCAGCATGGAGTCCATGCCGCCCATCAGTCCGTCCAGGGCATTACTCGAGACCTCCACGATGTTGCCCTGCTCGTCGACCACCAGGGTGATGTCGATGGGATTCTGGAGTCCGGTGACATCGCCAAAATCGGACCCGGGCAGGGCCATGCCGCCCATGGAGGCATCCACCTCCACGACCTCCAGGTCGGAGACCATCCGGACGCTGAAGGTGTCCTCCCGGGGACCGGGACCGGTGAGGTAGCTCATGGTTCCGGCCATCACCACGTCCACGGAGATGGGACCGGGGGGCTGTTCTCCGGGCGGTCCGCCGTCAATCTCGATCACGGAGTTTTGCTCGATGCTGATGGCATATTCGAGTTCGGGGTTGGAGAGGTACCGGTAGGCAATCAGGGTGGGCTGGAACTCCGCCGGGGACGTGGTGGTCGTCTCGGGTGCGGTGGTGGCCTGGCGAGCCTCGGTGGTTGTGGTCTCTGGCGCCCGCGTGGTGGGAGGTGGCGCGGTGGTTGTGGTGGTCTCGGCTGCAGTGGCGGGAGCGGACTGGTCCGGGGAGGAGTCCTCACCGCACGCCGCTGCCGCCGTGAGCAACAAGACCAACCCTATGAGCAGGGTATAACTAGGAAGCCGGTTGTTCATCACATCACCGATGCTATTGGCAGGCCGGGGCTAAACCGGTCCCTTTATTCAGGTAGGGAGTAGACCGCTCTCCCTATCAGCCGAAATAGTCCGGTTCGTTGCCTGGGACCCACTTGATGTTGCATCCTATGGATGGTTTCTGTCCCGGTGGCACATCCCGTCCGTCAAGGACGGCATCGACCGCAGCCCTGAGATCGTTACCCGTCACCGGAATGGAGTTCGACGGTCGGGAATCGTCGAATTGGCCCCGGTAGACCAAAGACCGGGTCTCGTCGAAGACGAAGAAGTCAGGAGTGCAGGCGGCCGTGTAGGACTTTGCCACCTCCTGGGTCTCGTCGAACAGGTACGGGAAGGCATAGCCCTGACTGCGGGCCATGGCAGCCAGCTTGTCGGGGGCGTCACCGGGATAGTTCACCGCGTCGTTGGCGCTGATGCCGACTATGGAGACGTCGGCGTCCCGGTAGTCATTGGCGAATTGGACCAGGCCACTCTGGATGTGGATCACGAACGGGCAGTGGTTGCAGATGAACATCACCACCAACGCCTTGCCGTCACAGTCCGACGTCGAGACCGTGTCACCGGTGACCGTGTCGGTCAGCGAGAAGTCCGGCGCCGGGGTTCCTAAGGGAAGCATGGTCGAGAGGGTGTCTACCACAGTGTGTCTCCGTTCTTGGTCATTGCCTAGGTTCTGAGAGGCCAAGGTTAGACCCGCAGGTATCGTTGTGAATCCATGCCAGAGCTTCCCGACGTGCTTCTGTACCTCCGGGCGCTGGAGCCCCGCATCGTGGGACAGCAGGTGAAGAGTTTCAGTGTCCGATCAATGTCGCTGCTCCGGACCTACCAGCCTCCTCACACCGATGTGGTGGGAAAGACGGTGGTGGGCCTCCGGAGGATAGGCAAGCGCATCGTGTGGGAACTCGAAGGGGAGGAACTGTTCATGGTGATCCACCTGATGGTGGCCGGGCGGCTGCGCTGGCACGACCGGGAAGGGGTGAAGCCTCCGGCCAGAGTGGGTCTGGCTGCGTGGGAGTTTCCCGGCGCCACGTTGGTGCTGACCGAGCAGGGGTCCAAGAGACGGGCCGGGGTGTGGGTGATCTCGGGTGAGCAGGACCTGTCCGCTGAGGATCGGGGAGGGCTTGAGCCCCTCGACATCTCTTCGAAGGAGTTCACAGAGGCCATCCGGGCCAGGAACCACACGCTCAAGAGAGCCCTCACCAGCCAGAGCATCCTCTCGGGGATCGGCAATGCCTATTCCGACGAGATCCTGTGGGAGGCCCGGTTGTCGCCGGTGAAACTGACCTCCCGGTTGTCCGATGACGAGGCGGAGCGTTTGCACCGCGCCGTGGTGGACGTGCTCAATCTCTGGATAGAACGCCTGGCCGCCGAGGCCGGGGAGAAGTGGCCCGCCAGGGTCACCGCCTTCCGGCCGGAGATGGCTGTGCACGGAAAGCACCAAGAGCCCTGTCCCCGTTGTGGCGCTCCGGTCCAGCGGATCGTCTATGCCAGCAACGAGACCAACTATTGTGCCTCGTGCCAGACCGGGGGAAAGCTCCTGGCCGATCGCTCGCTGTCGCGCCTGCTCAAGAAGGACTGGCCCAGGACTCTGGAAGAGTTGGAGAGAAAGACGGGCGTCCAATAGGCGGAGGCTTGTGATGTTCTCCTCCCCGTGGGGGCTCTCCACCGGTCTGTATTTGTAAAAGGACGAGGGCTCTTGAGGATGCCGACTTGAGGATCCCGGCGTTGAACCGCGACCTCGCCCTGGAGGGTGATATTGCTCGGGTTCGGTTCATGACCAGCGGGCCATCCTGGTTCGAGGACGACGACGGATGGCGGATTCTGGCATTCTGGGAGTTACCCGAACCAGAGGGGTCGGTATGGCCCACGGAGACGCTTTGGAGGTACCGGCGCCGGATACAGGAGCTGTTTGAAGGTGAAGATGTCGCGGTCGAGAGTTATTTTCGCACCGGAGAGGAACTGGAGACTGGGGAGTATCACACCGGTTGGCCGGTACCTGAACTTGCCTGACCCGAGGGGATCGCATTGTCCGCGCCTACCCCTGAAGGACTCCTGAAAGTAGCAAGCGACCTGGTCCCGTCCGGCAGGGGTGCCCCTTCGATCACTCATCTTCGACGGGCCATTTCAACCTCTTACTATGCCCGTTTTGTGCTCTGTGTTGGGAGGCAGGCAGGCCTTACGCAGGCCCTCTTGGCCGAGTTGCGAGTCGCCTGGTTGGGCACAATGCGGCGCGTAGTGTGCTGACGAACCTTGACAGACGGGAGAGAAGCGGGTGGATATTCGCCTGGCTGCCCTTTGATCCGAATGACCGGGATAGGTCGGTGTGCGATCCCGACCTCAAGCAGTTCGGAGAGGTATTCGGGCTGTTGCAAAAGCAGCGGCAGCGAGCCGACTACGACTATCTCTGGAAGCCTTCGAAGAAGGATGAGGAGGATGCGATCAACTCGGCGGAAGAGGCGATTGCTCTGTTCGAACAGGCAAAGGCAAACCGATCTGATCAAGTGCAGGCCGTTTGCCTCGCCATAATCGCTCGAGACCGGAAGAGAATGCAGTCCTGAGCAACTCCGGATCGTCACGGGAGTGCGGTGGCGGCAATCCAGTCATGGGGGTCGACAGGATAAAAAAGCAGTAAGGCAATGGCCTTTGGTGAATGGGGGCTGATGGGGGGATAGTATTCGATGGAGGGACTAGTGGAGGTTCGGTGTGTCGACACCCATTCGACTGAGCGCAGTAACCAAGAGTTATGGCAAGGCCAGGGGAGTAGTCGACCTCGACTTGGAAGTGAGGGCGGGGGAGATCTTCGGATACCTCGGCCCCAACGGCGCCGGAAAGACCACCACCATCCGGATGCTCGTGGACCTGATTCGACCGCAGCAGGGTACGGTGGAGGTGTTGAGAGGCGCCCCGTCCGATCCGGCGATCAGGCGGCGCATCGGCTATCTCCCCGGAGAGGTGGAGTTCTACGAACGCATGTCCGGTGGCGACTTCCTCACCTACATAGGCAATCTACGCGGTGATGGAGGCGCCGCTCTTGCCGGCGACTTGTCCGAGAGGATAAGCCTGGACCTGTCGCGGCGCATCAGCGATCTCTCCAAGGGGAACCGGCAGAAGCTGGCACTGGTGCAGGCGTTGATGCACCGGCCCGAGCTGGTGGTTCTCGACGAACCCACCTCCGGGCTGGATCCTCTGGTGCAGCAGGAGGTCTACCGGCTCCTGGACGAGATCCGGGCCGAAGGTGTCACGATCTTCTTTTCGTCGCACGTTCTCTCGGAGGTTGAGAGGGTTGCCGATCGGGTGGGAATCATCCGGGAGGGTCGGTTGGTGGAGGTGGAGGAACTCGAGGCCCTGAGGCTGAAGGCGGTGCGCACCTTCGAAGTCGTGTTCGAGGACTTGCCGATGATCTCCGAATTCGAGAACCTGGACGGAGTCCGTTCCGCCGACCTCCACGGCAACGTCCTGCATTGCCAGGTGGTCGGCAGCATCGACGAGTTGATCAAGGCGGTGGCGCGCCACCGGGTCCGTAACCTGGTTAGCCACGGAGCCGACCTGGAGGCTCTGTTCCTGGACTACTACCGGGGCGAGGAGGAGTAGACAATGCTGGGAAACGTGACCCTCAAGACCCTTCGGGACCGCCGCCGGTCGCTGTTCTGGTGGGTGGTCGGCACCTTCGGCTACCTGTTCGGCATCGGCGCGGTGTATCCGGTTGTCGAAGAGAACCAGGAACAGTTTGAGGCTCTGATCGAGACGTATCCGGAGGGACTGCTTGCCGCAATGGGAGTGAGCGGCGACGAGAGTCTCTTCGATCCGGTGGGTTTCATGCAGGCGGAGGCCATGGGATGGGTGGTGCCGCTGGTGTTTGCCATTTACGGCGCCGTCCAGGGCGCGCGGGCAGTGGCAGGCGAGGAAGAAGACGGGACCATCGATCTTATCATGGCCACCTCCCTGACCAGGACCGCCCTGGTGTGGCAGAAGTGGCTGGCGTTGTTGTTGGCCCAGTTGGTGTTGGGGGCGGCCGTGTTTTTCTCCATCGCCCTTGACGGTGTGTTCTTCGGGGTTGACATCCCCCTCGGCAACCTGGCGGCCGGCGCTCTGATGGCGGTGCTTCTGGGGGTGTTCTTCGGTACCCTGGCCTTGGCCGTGGGATCGGGCACCGGTCTTCGTGGCCTGTCGGTGGGGGTGGTCACTCTGGTGGTGGCGGGTTCGTACCTGCTCAACTCCCTGGGAGGGATGGTCGGGGCACTCGAGTCGTTGAAACCCGTTTCGCCCTTCTACTACTACGACTCCTCCAACCCTCTGCGCAACGGTCTGGATGTCGAACACGCTCTCATGCTCGCCGGTC
>CAYWGY010000131.1:7218-7693 GCA_964458055.1 uncultured Acidimicrobiaceae bacterium
GTTACTGGGTGTGAGCCTGATGGCGGTCCGCCGCCGGGACCTTGGAGTGGGAGGGATGCGTCTGCCGATACCCCGACTCAAGAAGGCGGGCGGCTGAACATCCGCCCGATGTCGGCCGAGACGGGCCGGCGGGTTGGTCGCGAGTGGTTGAGGAAGGGGGTCTCGCCTTGGAAGGGCGGTTGTAACACGGCTTCGGCGGTTCGAGGTGGGTGGGAATGCAGGTTTGTGCGTTTCCGGAACGGCGATGAGTCCGCCTGGGATTGTCCGTACAACGGCAGGATGAGGGAATCTCAGTCGCCCGGGCCTTCGGGATAACAGGTGATGCTATAACATAGAAGTGTGACATCTAGTGGGCGTGTCGTGGATTCTGCGCCATTGCGAGCGGTTCTACGATGGGCTGCCGTCGTAGCGTCGGTCGCCTTGCTGGGGGCGTTGATACCCTCGCCGGGGGAAGCTCAGGAGCAGTCCGAGTTCT
>CAYWGY010000132.1:0-7670 GCA_964458055.1 uncultured Acidimicrobiaceae bacterium
GCAACCCCAGCCGGTGCTTCCTTGCCCTCTTGGCCATGGAGACCATGAAGGCCGCACCCTCCGGGTGCTGCATGATGCTCCAGACCTCGTCCACCACCAGTAGGCGGGGCTTGGGGTTCTGGGCGGCTGCGGCCCACACCGTCTCTGTGCAGACCATGGCCGCGGCGGGCCGAAGCTCAGGCTCCAACAGCCGCAGGTCGAAGACGGTGACCAACGCCTCGTTGTTCAGCAGGTCGTCCCCCTCGTCAGAGAGGAGGTGTCTGAGGCTGCCCGTGGCGAAAGGCCTCAGCAGGTGGGCAAGGCCGGGGTCCCCGTCCTCGTCATGCTGCAAATGGGCATAGAAGTCCCTGAAGCCCGTGCGTTTTCTTGGCTTGGAATAGTAGCTCGCAAGGGCGTGGTCCAGGGATGCCCTCCGGTCGGCGGACAACCTCTCCCCCACCATCACCTCTATGAGCCGTCTCAGGCTGCCGATGCGCTGAAGCATCTCCTCGGAGTCCCCCTTGTCTATGACGAAGGGGTTCATTCCCTGTCCGGGCACCCCGGGAGAGAGCACACGGCCTCCCGCCGCGCGGGCCATGTCGGCGTATTCTCCCTCGGGGTTGATGACGTAGGCCGTCACTCCCCTGCAGACGCCCCGCAGGACTCCCAGCTTGGTGGAGAAACTCTTGCCGCTCCCGGACCGGGCCAGCACCGCAGTATTGGCGTTCAGATGGGTACCGTCCCACGGGTCGTAGACCACAGGGGACCGGGCTCTCATGTCTATGCCGTAGAGGGTGCCGCTACGAGTGTCCAGGTCGGGTGGTGAGAAGGGAAACAACCTCATGAGGCTGGACGTATCCAACGTCCTCCACGCCGCGACGGAGTTCAGTGCCAGGGGCAGCGTGGACAGCAACCCTTCACGTTGGCGAAAGGAGAGGTTGTCCAGCTTCCCCAGTGTGGCTGCAAAGTGGGCCTTCGCCCTCTGGGTCATCTCCTTAAGCTCTTCGACGTCCTTTGCGTGAAGGGTGACAGACAGCGAGGCGTGGAAGAGTCTTTCCCTGCCCCGCTGCACCTGGTCCCTGAGACGGGTCACGTCCTCCAGGGCTATCTCCGCCTCGGAGGACATGGTCCTCCCCCTCTTGAAGGAGAGGGATTGGGCCGACTCGAAGCGCACCTTCTGCCACTCCAGGGTCCTGGCAGCCTGGTCCGTGGGGATGGCCGACAGGTGTATGGAAAGATCCATGGGAGCGCCCGCCCCCATCAGCCCCTGCAGAAAGCCCGGGGAAAGGGAGCGTGGCCACTTGCCCAGGTGCAGGGAGCGCATGTACCGGTCTCCCACCTTGATGTCCCGACGGCTTACCCTTACCTCCACCGGCGTGTTGCTGGCGATGTCAGTCGGAGAACCTCCCAGGCAGCAGGAGAGAAAGAACATACGCAACTGCCTGCCCTTTAGCACGTGAACGGAGAGTCCGGCCCTTGACAGCAGCCCGCGGAGTTCGTCCACCCTGGAGAACTCGCACGCTGCGTAGAATCGCCGGTCCAATATGCCGTCCCGGCTCTCAAGGCCGGTCAGGAGCCGTCGTAGGGACTCCGCCGCCGCCCTGGTCTGTGGGGGAAGGTTGTCGGGCTGGGCCTCTTGCAGCGTATTCCTGAGCGTCTCCAATCTCGGTTGGTGCTGCCTGATAAGCAGCTGCACCGGAAAGTCCAGGGCGTTGAGGGCTCCGGCGAAGGACCCCAGCTTCGGCTCGTCTATCTCCATGCCCATCAGCTCGCATACCCCCACCTTCATCCTGTCTAGCCTGACGGGACCGTCCTCCTCCAGGTGGGAGAGCATGAAAAGGGTTGGAAGCGGCGCGGGCGGCTTGGATTCGGAGGGCTGAGGCCTTCTGCGTCTGCCAATGGCTTCGATGATTTTCTTCAAGGTTTTTCTACCTTTGTGTATTGGAATGGGAATCAGGGAATCGGGATGACGCCGCTTACAAGAGCCACAGAGATGCCCTTGGCCGACAGGACCAACACCAGGCCTCCCAGGGTGACCGCCACGGCCCTCCTCGCCCTGCCCCGGCTCCCCTCGTCCGCCCCATCCACCATGAGCAGGAAACCCGCCCACACCAGGGAGAAGAAGGCCAGCGCCCCGGCCAGCTTGGCCGCATCGGTAAGGAAAAGGTCGAAAGACTGGAGCATGTGCAGCTTCTCCACCGCCGCCTGTCCCATGAAGACCAGGGAAAATCCCACCGGTAGGATGGTTGCAGTCAGCAGCCTCACCAGGGCACGTACTCCCCGTTGAGCTGTTCCTGCAGCCTCTCCTTTTCGCTCTCGCTGATGGGCGCCTGGGCGCCGAACCGGGACGACTCTTCGACTTCGGGCAGGTCAAGTAGCTCGTAGGCATCGTCCGAACCAATGGAGGACAGCAGGGTCAGGGTCTCAGTGCTGTACCGGATGGCAGGCTCCCTCTCCTCCACCAGGGCATCAATCCGCTCCGGGTGGGTGATGGACAGGGTCACCCTCTTGTTTATCTCGCGGCTGGGTATGGACAGGGTGGCGGAGATGGTGTGCTTCGTAGTCGTGCCGTCATCGTGCTCCACAGTCACCTTCTTACTCACGGTCCTGGTGACGCCGGGCCGCGTCAGGGTCACCGTCCTGGTGCGTTGTTCCGTCCGCCCAGGATGATGGGTCAGATGCGTCAACGACGGCATGGGAATGCTCAGGGCGGCCTCCGCCTCCGTCACTATCACCACTGGATTGACGGCCTTTCCCGAAGCCGCTTCCAACCGGAAGGAGGTCTCGCCGTCCACGACCAGAGGAACAGTGGTCCTCGAGCCCGTGGTGGCGACTGCCACCACCCCGGTGATGCCGGTGACATCAGCCTCCATGAGGGACATCTCCGACACCTGCCGGTGGCCCGTCACCGTGGTGAGGGAAACCAGCTTCCTCACCCGGTCCTCGCAGTCGGACTCCACCGTCCCCTCGATCGCACCGGGAGTCCATCCCAACGATGTGACTTCCAGGTCGCAGATGTCTCCCCTGATGGTTGGAAGGGGAAATGGAATCTGGTCTCCCTCCAGCAGGAAGGCTCCACCCTGCCCCAGGGAGTCCTCCCAGGCTATGGTGATGGTGGGCCTATTGCTGGAGATGGGTATGTCGTAGGCTATTGTCTCTCCCTGCCGAAGGTTGGCCGATGCCTCGAAGATGGGCGTGAATCCAATGGTTCCTCCGTAGGCCCTTACGCTGATCTCCAGTCCGGTTGCTGCCCTCAGGGTCACCGTGGCAGCATCCTCCGTCACCTTCAGGCCCTGGACGAAGAGCCGCCTGCCGGGTACGGGGGCCGGGGGCAGGTATCCCAGCTCCTCGACGAGCCAGCTGTCCTCGGGGGTCTCTCGACCGTCGGCCGTTACAACTGTTGGTGTGGACGCAGAGGAGATCGCCAGAATCGTCAGGCCGAATAGGACGGGGAGCAGGAATCGGAGGAAGCCCCTTCGCTTCGCACCCCGGAGTTTCGGTCTTGCATCTGAGTTTCCTTTCCCGGACGGCTTGATCTTCCTGCGTATCCGATCGAGCCAACGCCGGGGCCGCAGGGGCACCCGGCCGTTTCGTCTCTCTCTTCGCGTCCTGCGTAGCCGGTTGAAGGTCCTTCTCAGCCTTTGGGCCAGGAGCACCACAGGCCCCGTTGACTTCTGTGGCCGCGGGGGCGGCTTCGGCCTGGTGAGTTGGGCAGCGGTGCCGGAGAAGACTCTCGCTCCCAGGCCGTACTTCAGCAGGTCGGCAGCCACCTGGGGCAGCCGCCGACCCCCTATCTTCCCCACCACCATGACTATCCCGAACAGGCCCAGCAGGACGGCCAGAGCCATCCTCAGCTTTGACGGCCCGACGGGGGCGTAGGCGTACACCCCGTAGGCCAGGGCGCACACCGCCACCATCGCCACGATCTGCGGGAATGTGAACCAGAGCAGCACCCGGTCCTCCGCCTCCACGTGGGTGGGTACTTCGTGTTCTCTCATGGATTTTCCTCCTAGTTATCGGGTGGGGGAGTCGGTGTGGTGGGGTCGGGCACGGTGATGTCCACGGGGGACCCGACAACTGCGTTCATCACCAGTTCGACGACGCCGTAGGCCACCATGGCCAGGATGATGCCCGCCAACGCCGTCATCATGGCGCTCTTGCCCTTCTCCATCTGGTTGGGGGCACCGGAGGCCGTCAGGTACAGATAGGCGCCGTAGACAAAGAAGCCCACTCCCACTGCTCCCACGATCCCCAGCATGATTCCCACCAGGTTCGATATGGTCTGGGTCAGATTTTCCATCTCTTTTTCTCCTCTCTTGTTTGGTTGCTTCGAAGGGTTTCGCCGGTAGTCGAAAGTTAGTTGCCCATCTCGTCACCTCCCTTGTTGTGTTCACTCGGAACCGTGTTGCTCACGTTGTTCTTGATCTGAAGTAATGCTTTGATTTCGGTTCATTCACTCGCTGCTGCTCCTCGGAGCAATTGGTCCCGCTCCCACCGACGCGCCGTCGCTTCCTGCACCGGATGTCGGCGGGACCATTGACCCCAGGTTTGCCGCGGCTTCCCCGGCCCTCGCTCCCACGACCACGGCGCCGGCCCCGCTGGCGACACCCGCCGCCATGAATGCCATGGACCTTGCGGACCTCATCATCGTTCCCGGCAGGGAGAGGCCGAAGTAGAGGGTGTGAATCCAAGCATCGAAGGTTCCCCCGCTGCCCATCATCGAGGGCACCCGGGTGGCCAGGTAGACGAAGGCCACGGACATCAGTAGCTTCCACACCAGGTCCGCCGCCGGTTCGAAGGCGGCAACCCTCGCGAAGTCGTCGAGGAAGCCGAAGGCCAACGCCAGGGCGATCAACTGCACCGACTGCTGGAATACGGTGACCATGAAGAGTCTCAGCCACCGTCTTCCCCAGTCGGAGGTGTGGGGCAGGATCCACAGCCCCAGGGCCACTGGACCCAGCACGATAAGCAGGTCGATGAGGGCCAGCCTCAGCACCATCTGCAGCAGCAGGTAGAGGACGAAGAATCCATAGATGAGATAGATGATGGCGATGAACAGGGCCAGTCCCACGGATCCCGCCTGTATTGCTGTGAGCAATGGCTCCATGGGCGCCCTGAGGAGAGCGCCCGGGTTCACGCCAAGGGCCGACGCGATGTAGGCGGAGATGGCCCCCGCCGTGGCTATCACAAGTGCGCACCACCAGAGGGAGGACGCGGCGGCGGCAAGCCCCAGCAACACCCTCGGCACCATCTCCCTCCAGCCCGTGGAGGACATGCCCAGGTGCTCGCTCACGATTAGGGTGATGCCCAACCAGGCAAGGATGACCACAAGGGCCCCTGAGGCCACGGTCCACATCACAGACCACGCCTCCCTCACCAGGGGATTCAGGAATGTCAGCTCGGGGGGAGTGCCGGTGAGAATGTCTCCCATGAAGCTAGCTCCCTCCCCCGCACTGGGCGATGTCGTCTCCCGTTGCCCGCTCCAGCACGCCGCACAGGGTCCCGTGGACTCCCTCCACCACCCATGTCGCCGCGGCCCTCGCCCATGTCTCGGGATCGAAGGCTCGCAGCACCCGGTCCCACAGTCCCATGGGCCGGTGCACGGGTATGAGGGCGTGGAGGGCCTGGGTATGGCCTCCCACCACGTCCGCCACCATCGCCAGCAGGTATGGCTTCTCAGGGTCAAGAGCGGCCTCACCGGTCAGCACGGAGTACTCCCACGAGTACTCCCATCCTTGGCTGAGCTGCTTCTCACCACCAAGCACCGCGTAGACGGGGGTGAGCCACTCGCCATTGTCGGTGTCGCGGATGCCGTAGAACAGGTTGTCTATCTTCCGGTTGAATACGGGCCGGGGGATAAATCCCCCATCCTCTTTCCGCTCCACCAGGTCCCGCCCGTCGTTGACCAGAGTGATCTCGTCGCCCGGCGGGGCCTGGGCCTCCGCCATCCCCGTGAGGGAAATGGTGACAATCAGGGCCAGCAGCAGGGCGATGACGGGAAGTTTCAGCTTCCTCAGCCTGCCGGTGGTGGGTAAGAGATGTCCTAGCATCCGAGCCTCCTCGATGTCCGGTATTTCCTGCTCCTCAGGGAGTGTGGCGACCACCAAACCGGTATCCAATGCCCCATAGAGGGGGGCGTGCGCGCCCCCCCTTTTGAGTCATGGGAATTGGACGGGATTCCGTGGTGTCATAGCCGTGTACAGGAAAAGACGACTGGACATGGGGGAGGAAGCGGGTCGAAGTCATGACTGAATCGGGGCCAATGGCCCACTACAGGCCCACTGGAGGAATCAATTGCAGTCCACACCAGGTTCCGGCAACCGGTTCCCACCATCAGGCGTGGGGGCGCCGGCTGCGGAAGTGGCCGAATTGGGAGGTTCCTTCCCACGGCCGGTCGTAAAGATTTCGTTTGCGGAAGTGAAAGGAGGAGTTTGATGAAAGAGCAGCTGTTTGCGGAGGACACGACCCCGGGGCTGGAGAGCCTGCATGAACTGCGGCTGACGGCTCTGCTCAGGGATGTGGTGAAGCAGAAGGGACGAATGGACGCGGCGAAGATTCTGGGGGTCAACTACAAGACCCTGGCCTCAGCCCTGGCATCGGGCCAGCTGACACCCAGGCTGACCGACGCCCTGGAGCGCTTCCTGATGAACAGCAAGTTCGCGGCGCTGGAGGAGGTGAGGGGATCGGTGAGGGAACTGGTGACACGTGTGGATGACCTTGGACGACAGACATCGGGAGTTCAGGATGGTGTGGGAGAACTACGGCAGGGGATGAATGCTGAATTCGCCGCTTTGAAGAAGCAGCAGGCCCAGGAGTTCGATAAGCTGTCACGACTGCTGGAGGGTTTGGCGGCATCCCGGGGAGCCGGTGCGGCACCGACCCTGACGGGCACGGACATAACCTGGCCCCGCGGGCCCCAACCCCGCCAGGAGTTCAGGAATACCCAACCGTCGGTGGTGATCATGGAGCCGCAGACCGGGGATGAGGCTGTCTACGGCGAAGCCTGGTCCTCTGTGCAGGAGTGGCGCGATCTGCGACTGAGCCATCCCTACGAAGGCAGCGGCGTGGACTGGCTGGAGAGCGAAATACGGCTCAGGCGGCTGGAGGTCCTCCTCATTGGAGAGCATGGGCTCACCATTCCCCCGGACACCGACCCCTGGGACGGTCTCGACAGAAAGACCCAGGTGGACTGGCGTAGTCAGACCCTCGCGAGACTGCGGAAGGAGCTCTTCTGGGCCCGCATCAGGCGTCGTATCCGGCGACTGCTGACTGCGAACCGGTGGCGGGATTAGCAGTCACGAGTGGCCAGAGACCGCTGGCGGCGAAGGAGTGGGTCAAGTGGAGTGGAAGTTGTGGGATTCCGGGGGCGTCGGTCTGCTCGTTGTTGCCTTAGTTCCTGGGCGTCCATACGCATTTGAGCAAGTCCTGGCCCATTCGAGGCTTATTCAGGGAATTGATTTCCCTCTTTTGTCTCATTTTCGTTGACAAGCTCGATATGCGGTGCTACAAATGCACCCTGTTTCTGGCTTTTTCCAGCGTTTCACGCCGAGAAACCTGGAGGATTCCCGTCCCCCGGATCCGGGACCGGCTGCATAGGATCGAGCACAGCTCTCCGAACAGCCACCCGCGGGGTGCCAGCCCAAGGGATCGAGCCCTGCTCTCCCGACGGCGGCCCCAGGAGGGACAAGCGC
>CAYWGY010000133.1:0-3043 GCA_964458055.1 uncultured Acidimicrobiaceae bacterium
CACCAGCGCCAGAATTACCAGGACCGTCATAGTCCTGCGTCGAATGGACCGTAGTCGTGTGCCTCTCACGAGAGCCTCCTTGTCTGTAGTACAGTTTCCACTGGCATGGACCCGGCAGCCACCCCTCGAACAAGGTCGTCCCTTAGATGCGAAGGCTCTGCCGGGACTTCATCGGCATCTTTCTAGGCTACCCGCGGCCGGCCGTCCCGTGCCGGGTGGGAGGCAGGTTTCTTCCATGTAGTCAGGGTCTTGTGCACCTATGCCCAACCGTTCAACCGTTCAAGCCGGAGTGAGGCATACTCGGGATCGAAGCCGTTGTTCTGCGGTCGGGTCACCGGCGATGCGTCGTCTCTGCGATCACGCCGACAGCGCCAGATCGCCCACGGCCTTCATCCTGATGCGAACCGCGTTCGAGGGAAGGTACGGAAGCGGCACTTCCTCGATCTCCACAACTTCCACCGTGGCAGCGTCGGCGCCTGCCACCACCGCCCTCTCCATGGCCTCCGTACGGGCTGATTCCAGGGCCTCGGCCCGGCCAGTGCCGTCAAGAGAGTAGATCCTGTCCACCTCGCCCCCCACCTGGGCGATGGCCGCTCCGATGGCGTTGGCGACCGCGAAGTTGTCGGGTCTGATCATCCGGCTGGCGCCGGGAAGATCGTCCCCCAACAGGATGGACCCCCCTCCCACAACGATGGCCGCCACCGGATCCGCGCTGGTCTTCAGCCGATCCACCGCACCGGCGATGTCCCGGCGGATCGTCTCCAGGACCCGCCCGACCAATGCTCGATCAACACCCGCCACCGCGGCCCGATCTCCGATGTCCGCCAGACCGCCGGCCACCGCCATGTCTGTGGCTGTGAGATCCGGCCCACCGAACACCATTGCCCGCCGGTCGAGTTGGTAGCCGACACTATCGGGACCGACCGTCACGTCACCTCCGTGGCCGCGGACCAGTGAACCTCCGCCGATTCCCAGCGAGAGCACGTCGGGCATGCGGAAGTTGGTGGCCACCCCTCCAACATGGACCACCACCGAGGCCTCCCTGGGGAATCCTCCCACCAGGATTCCCACGTCGGTGGTCGTCCCGCCGATATCGATCACGACCCCGTCCGCAACACCGCTGAGAAAGGCCGCTCCCCTCATCGAGTTGGTCGGACCCGAGGCGAAAGTGGCGACCGGGTAGCGGCGGGCGTAGTCGAGGCTGAGGAGAGTCCCGTCATTCTGCGTGATGAACAGCGGAGCTTGGATCCCCGCCCGGGCCACCACTTCCTCAAAGCCGTCGAACACCCGGTCGGCAAGCGGTCCCAGGGAAGCGTTGAGGATGGTGGCGTTCTCCCTTTCAAGTAGGCCGACTCGTCCGATCTCCCGGGAAAGAGAGATCTTCACGCCGGGAAGCTCTCCGGCCAGGACAGCGGCGGCCTCGGTCTCCATCCCGGCATTAACCGGTGAGAACACCGACGTGATTGCCACCGCGGTGACGCCTGCTTCCCCGATGTCGGAGGCGACCCGTCTCAGTTCGTCGGGGTCGAGCGAGGAGATCTCCCGCCCGTCGAACTCGTGGCCGCCACGGCACACGAAGGCGTGACCCCCCAGGGCTCGGCGCAGGCGGTCGGGCCAGTCGGCCATGGGCGGCACGGCCAGGGTGGCGGGCGCTCCCAGGCGGACGGCAGCGGTGGTGGCCAGTTGCCGAGCCTCGACGACCGCGTTGGTGAAGTGGGTGGTGCCGATCATCACCGCCCGGATATCTCGGGGATCGGCTTCCGGTGAGGAGAGGATCAGGCGAAGGGCGGCGCCTATGCCCTGGGAGACATCCGGTGTGGTGGGAGTCTTGCAGGCGTTCACAACCCGCCGCCCTTCCATGAGAACGGCGTCCGTGTTGGTGCCTCCGACATCGATGCCGAGGCGCAAATCAGCCTTCCCGTCGCTTGTCGATGGCCAACAGCACTTCTTCGGGGTCGATGGGAAGGCCGGCTATGTTGGCGCCGGTGGCATCCGAGACGGCGTTGGCTACCACCGCGGCCACCGGCACGATGGGCGGCTCGGCCGCTCCCTTGGCGCCGTACGGACCGGCCTCGCAAGGATGCTCCAGGATGATCATCTCCACATCCGGCACGTCCACTGCCAGCGGCAATCCGTAGGACTCCAGGGTGCGGCGGGTGTAGCGGCCGTCCCGGCTTTCCAGGCCCTCCCAGAGGGCGTATCCCAATCCCTGGGCCACTCCTCCCTGGATCTGGCCGTACACCCCGTCCGGATTGATCATCCGTCCCACTTCCTGGGCCACGACATAGCGGGTGACCTGGACCGAGCCGTCGTCGGGATCGACCTCTACCTCAGCGAGATGGACATGATATGTGGGGACCGGAAAGACCGGGAACAACAGGCCTTCGGCCGAATCGGGGTCCCACTTGGGCAGGGGGACGTTGTAGGTGCCGGTGGCGCTCAGGGGACCACCGAGACCGAAAGCGGTCCGGGCGACAGTCGCCAGGGACACCGACCGCGAGGGGTCGTCGCGCACGCAGACGCTGCCTCCGCTCAGTTCCAGGTCGTCGGGGAGCGCCTCCAAAAGGCCCGATGCGATATTGAACAGGCGCGGTCTCAGCTGTTTGGCGGCCGCCTCGACCGCCATTCCCACCACATGGGTGGTCCTGCTTCCCTGCGATCCGGCGTCATAGCCCTGCGTGTCGGTGTCAGGCGAGGTCACGAACACCTGCTCGGCGTCCAGGCCGAACTGGGCGGCTGCGATCTGGCGGACGCCCATGGTCACCGCTCCGCTGCCGTTCTCGGTGGCCGCAGTGGAGACGCCGAGAGAGCCGTCCTGTTGGATGCTGAGAGTTGCCGAACCCGCCAGCGGGTTGGTGAGCCAGATGATGGCGGCGATCCCAACACCTCTGAGAGGACCTTGGCCGGCCTCCTTCCAGGGCGCCACCTCTTCAACCCGGTCGAAGGCTTCCCGCAGGATGTCGGCGTCCTCCAGCGTCTGGCCGTTGAGCATGGAGTCGCCGGACTCGAAGAGGTTGCGCATCCGAAACTCCCGCCGGTCCAT
>CAYWGY010000133.1:3053-7663 GCA_964458055.1 uncultured Acidimicrobiaceae bacterium
GTCGGTGTGCCGCTCCAGGGCGAAACAGATATAGGGGCCGCTCACGCCCCGGAAAGCCCCCGACGGCGCCGTGTTCGTGTACACGCTCTTGGCTGTCACCCGGGTGGGTCCCACCCGGTAGACCGAGCCCACCATGAACATGGGGATGCTGGTGAGATAGACGGTATCCCCCGCGTAGGCCCCGCCGTCCATCAGGCACTCGAACTCCCGGGCCACTATCCGCCCCTCCCTGGTCACCCCCGAACGGACCCTGATGGTGGCGTTCTCCCGGGACATGCAGGAGACGAGGTCTTCTGAGCGGTCGTTGACCAGTTGCACGGTGCGTCCGGTGAGCGAGGCGCCGATGGCGGCGTACTGCTCGAGCCCGAGATCGAGCCGCGCCCCGAACCCGCCGCCGATGTGATGTCCCACCACCCTGATCCGGGAGTCGGTGACCCCAAGAGCCTGGGCCACCCGGCTGCGAGCCAGGAAGGGAAACTGGTGGGATACGTGCAGGGTCCACCGCCAGCCGTCGTAGGAGGCGGTGGCCGACTTGGGCTCCAGGTAGGCCTGGTACTGGCGGGGCGCCGTGTAGGTGTCCTCCACGATGACATCGGCCGTCTCGAAGGCCTCGTCCACTCCCCCGGGATCGGACGTCAGCACTCCCCCGCAGTTGCCGCCCATCGGCCATCGGGAGGCCCCGGGGAGGATCTCGTACGACTCCAGGTCGGGATGCAACAACCGGGCGCCGGGCGCCAGCGCCTCGGCCACGTTGGAGACCGGTGTCCACTCCTCGATCTCCAGCGCGATGGCATCCACCGCCGACTGGGCCTGCCGGGGCGTGTCGGCCACCACCATGGCTATCGGTTCGCCCTCGTACAGCACCGTGTCGTTGGCGAAGAAAGGCGTGTCCAGGATAACCAGTCCGTTGCGGTGCCGGGGCGCCTCCTCGGCGGTCACCACCGCATGGACTCCGGGGCTCGAACGAGCCTTCGACACATCCAGGCCGGCAATCCTCCCGGCGGCCACCGGAGAACGCAGGAGGCGGGCGTGGAGCATCCCTGCCTCCCGGTAGTCGACGCCGTACCTGGCCAGCCCCCGGACCTTGGCGTCGGCGTCCGACCGCGGCGTGCCCTGACCCACCGCCGTCAAGACCCACCCTCCCGGAGTACGGATCGGAACGCCGCCCGGATGGCGCTGTATCCGGTGCAGCGACAGATGTTGCCGACCATGGCCTCGTCGACTTCATCGTCCGAGGCGGACGCGTGGCTTTCCAGCAGTGCTGTCAGGGTCATCAGAAAACCGGGGGTGCAGAACCCGCATTGGACCGCCGCCATGTCCACAAAGGCTCTCTGGAGGTCACTCAGGCGTCCCTCCTCTCCGGACAACCCCTCCACGGTCCTCACCTCTGTACCCGCCGCCGCCAGGGCGGGAAAGATGCAGGAGTGAACGGGTGCGCCTCCCACGAGCACCGTGCAGGCTCCGCACTCGCCCTCGTCACATCCCCGCTTGGTCCCGGTCAGGAACAACCGGTCGCGGAGAGTGTCCAGGAGGACTTCGTCGCCTGCGACTGCCAGCGTCGCCGTGGTCCCGTTGACCTCGAAAGCAAGTTCCTGCGTCATTCCATCTCCAGGCTCCGGCGCGCCAGGCGGGCGGCCTTGCGGATCAGGCGGTCCACCAGCATCCGGCGATAGGAAGCCCTGGCCCGCTGGTCGTCAATCGGATCGACCGCCTCCAGTCCCAACCGGACGGCCATCCCCACTGCCTCCTCGTCCAGGGACGAACCCGCCAGGGCCGCTTCGGCATCCCTCAGTCGCAGCGGCGCCGGCGCCACCGAGCACACTGCCAGCCGGGCGGTCTCCACCCGGCCGCCGACCGCGCTGAAGCGGGCCGCCAAGCCGACCAGGGCAACCTCCATGGCGCTTCGCCGGCCCACTTTCAGGTAGGACTCCCAGGTGAACGCCGGAGGGACCGGCGCTTCGATTCCCAACAGGAGTTGTCCAGGCGACAGGGCGGTCCGGCGTCTCCCCAGAAAGAAGCGGTCGGCCGGTACTCTCTCGGGACCCCCCGATCCGGAGACCACCATGGTGGCGTCGGCGACCAGGACCGGAGGCGCCAGGTCGGCGGCCGGCGAGGCGTTGCAGATATTGCCGCCGATGGTGCCGACCGCCTGGGTCTGCCATCCGCCCACGGTGGCGGCTGCTTCGGCAAATGAAGGCAGGTAAGAACCGATGACCGGATCGCTCCGGAGATCATGGTGGGTGGTCATTGCGCCGATGCGGATGGTTCCGTCAGAACGGCTCACACCCGAGAGACCGGCGATCCCCCCCAAATACAGCAGCGACTCGGAACGTGGCAGTTCGCCGGTCATGCGCTGGATCATCACGTCGGTCCCGCCGGCCAGCACCCGCAGGCTGTCTCCTCCCTCCGACAGCATCCCAAGCGCCTCTTCAAGAGTCGTTGGCGCCAAAAACTGCATCGATCATCACCTTGGAGATTCCGGTGATGGAAGTGTACCCAGAGATGGTGTTTCCCTGCCGGAGACACCGAACATCCATCGGTGGTAGGATGCCGAGGATGACCGCCCAACTGCGCATCTACGGCCTGTATCCCGAGACCTGGCAGGAGTTCGCAAGGAAGGTGAACGAGGAAATCGTGCCCCTCCGCCTGGAGCACGGTTTCCGGCTCGATGGTCCCTGGTTCGTGGAGGAGAACTGCCAGTACGTCTGGGTAGTCCACTACGACGGTGAGGGCACCTTCGAGGAGGCGGAAGAACGGTACGACGCCGACCCCCGGTGGGCCGACCTGTCATTCGACCCCATGGAGTACATCGCCGACGTGGACATCAGAACGCTGATACCCCAACCGCGTCCCTTCGGATAAGGAAAGGACGGCAGCCTTTGCCGTGGGCTGACCGGATGGGTCCGAGCAAGGGAGTCCGCGCTCTGAACAGCTACCTATGTGGAACATAACCGAAGAGGACCTCATACCCGCGGCGATCGGGGCTGCCATCCTTGGCACCGGCGGAGGCGGAAACCCCTACCTGGGCAGGCTGCGAGTCCGAGCAGAGTTGCGCGCCGGTAGGAAGATCGAGATCATCGACCCGACCGAGATCGCCGACGACGACCTGCTGGTGGTGGCGGGCGGCATGGGTTCTCCCGTGGTGGCCTACGAGAAGATCGCCGGGGGAAACGAGGAGACCGACGCCGTGCGGGCGCTGGAACGGCACCTGGGCCGTCGCTTCACCGCCATAGCTCCCTTCGAGATGGGCGGAGGAAACTCGATGGTGCCCCTGGTGGTCGGAGCCCGCCTCGGGATCCCGGTCGTGGACGGAGATGGCATGGGGAGGGCCTTCCCCGAACTGCAGATGATCACCTACCTCATCTACGGAGGATCGCCGTTCCCTGCCGCCCTGGCCGACGAGCGGGGCAACCGGATCGTGGTGGAAAAGATCCTCGACGCCCACTGGCTCGAGAGGATCCTGCGGTCGGTCACCATCGACATGGGAGGTCACGCCGGCCTGGCCACCGCCATCATGGACGGGGCATTCTGCCGAAGGACCATCATTCCCAACACTTTCTCCCTTGCGCTCCGCATTGGCAGAGCAGTCCTGGCAGCCCGCCAACTTCACCAGGACCCCGGGGAAGCGGTGGTCGGTGAGGCTGGTGGTCGGCGGTACATCCGGGGCAAGGTGGTCGATGTCGAGCGGAGAGCCACCAGAGGCTTCGCCAAGGGAAGCCTGGTGATAGAGGGGCTGGATGACGACCTGGGGCGCCGGGTGGAGATCGACTTCCAGAACGAGAACCTGGTGATCCGCGAGGGTGAACAGGTGCCCGTGACAGTCCCCGACCTCATCACTCTGATCACCAGCGACGAGGGCGAGCCGATCACCACCGAGTTGGTCCGCTACGGGCTGCGGACCGATGTCCTGGTGATTCCATGCCCTGCTCTCCTCAAGACACCCAGGGCTCTTGAGGTGGTGGGCCCCCGGGCCTTCGGCTACGACATCGACTACCGTCCGTTGATCACCTGATCGCCCGCCAATGATGCCATGGTCCGGGTGGACCCCTCCGACCTGGACATGCTCAGCTCCCTTTTTTGGGGTTGTGGATCTTGTTGGGCTAATCGAGTGGTGAATGCCCGGCGAGTTGGACATGCTCGGTTGGCTGCACGATCTCCTCCCCTTACAACAGCCCCGTGAGCTGCCGGGAACCAACGAACCGTTCTCCGACCACGACCGCTCCCACCGGTAGATTAAACACTATGGACAGCCCTGACCCGTCGGAAGATGCTGTTCTGGGCACGGCCCACGATCGGAGAATGCGGGTCAAGAACGCCACCGGTAAGTGGGAGGACCTGCGGTGGGAACAGCGTGCCCTGCGACCAGAAACGACACTGGCCGAGATGGGCAGCCCCGATGGTTTGTGGCATCTGACAGACCTGGAGTGGTCAGTGGACCTGGGATGGTGGGTGGAGGGGACATGGGTGGCCCATCCCGACCACGAAGACTGGGAGAGGCTGGTAAGGCCCGACCGGAACCGGCGCAGGGCTGACACGACGCTGGCAGCCCCCTCCCTCTAGACGACTCCCTTCTCTTCCCATGACCTTCCACGTCCGACAGCCTCGGGTGG
>CAYWGY010000134.1:0-5282 GCA_964458055.1 uncultured Acidimicrobiaceae bacterium
ACCAAAGCCGTAATCGGCTCCACCGTCGAAGAACCCGACACCTCAATCGAACCGGAGAGATCCATCATCGCCTCTGTCGTGGGAGTGGAGGCAGCAGCGGCCGCTCCCGGCGACTTGGAGGTCCATGCGGACATGGTGGCGGCGATCTCGTTGTCGGGAAGGGTCACGTAGCCTGCCTCGGGGACCGATGAGAAACCGTCACCCAGGTAGAAGTCCACGAACGGACCCAAAGCCGGGTTATCGGCCATACGGTTCAACGAAACATAGATGAACAGCGGACGCGACAACGGATACGAACCATCAGCAATCGACTCTATCGAAGGCGCAACACAACCGTCACCGCCATCAACCTCGATCGCCTTCAACACCGAACTGTTCTCAACAAAGAACGCAAACCCCACCCAACCGAACGAAGTCGGGTTGGAACTGATGTTGTCCACAATCACATTGTCATTGGCCGAAGCCTGATAGTCGACACGAGTCGGCTCCTCCTGGCCACGCTCCTCGGTGATGTCCTCCAACGCCAACTCAACGAAAGCGTCGAAAGTACCCGACTCCTCACCAGGAGCCGTGATCACCAACGGAGCATCCGGATACGGAGCATGCGAACCGCCCAAACCGGCAGCAGCCAACTCCGAAGCCAAACCATTGGCATCCGACCAGGACTGGAAACCCTCGGACTCCGCACCCACCAGCGCATACAAGTCACCAAGGTCCAAACAACTCACAGCATCGTTCTCAGGAGAAGTCAAAACACTTATCCCATCAAACGCCACCTTCAACTCGACCCACTCGATACCAGCCTCGGCGCAAGCCTCGGCCTCGGAATCCTTGATAGCACGAGAAGCATCCGAGATATCGGTCTCACCAGCACAGAAACGCTGGAAACCATCACCCGTGCCGGGACCCTCAACCGAGATCCCCACACCAGGATGCGTACCATTGAACTTCTCCGCCACCAAAGCCGTAATCGGCTCCACCGTCGAAGAACCCGACACCTCAATCGAACCGGTCAGCTCGCCATCCGTCATGTCCTCGGTGGTGTCATCCCCGGTCGCGGCGGTGGTCTGGGTGGGAGCTTGGGTGGTGGGGGTTTCCGCCACCTCTTCTTCGTCGTCCCCTCCGCAGGCTGCAGCCACCAACAACAGCGCAACCAGCGCGGCGCCCAGTCGGAGAGAACGCCTCATAGGTACCTTCATCGAACTCCTCTTTCCTCTACTCGGGATCTGTTCTGGACCCGCAGGTTGACTTCCTGACGGTTGAGGGCGCGGGTCAGGCCCACGACAAGAAAGCTAAGGAAGGTAAGTGAACACCACTCCTGGCGCCATGTGAACGGAATGTGAAAACTTGTGGTTATTCCACAGGATCAGAAACGGGCGTGCGCTCTTGCCTCCGCCAGGGTCTGCAACTCCAGATGGGCCACCCGGCCCCGGGCGCCATCCACCTTTGTCCACTTGGCGTCCGGGCCCAGATTCCATGCCAGGGTGTCGTCGGCCAGCAACACCTCGAACATCTCGTCGATGCGGAACCGCAGATCGGGATCTTCGACGGGCACCATGACCTCCACCCTCGAGTCGAGGTTGCGGGGCATCATGTCGGCCGAACCCATGTAGTAGACCATGCGGTCCTCCCGGTTGCCGAAGCGGTAGACCCGCGAGTGCTCCAGGTACCTTCCCACCAGCGACCGCACCCTGATGTTCTCCGACATTCCGGGCACACCGGGCACCAGGCAACAGATGCCGCGAACCACCAGGTCGATCTTCGCTCCGGCATTCGAAGCCTCATACAGCGCCTCGATCATCGCCTTGTCCAGGAGCGAGTTCATCTTCATGGTTATCCGGCCACCGGGCTTGGCCTGGGAAGCGATTAGCTGGAGGAACCGGGGGCGGGTGAACACAGGGGAGACCAGCAGCTTTCGGTAGTTGGGGTGGCGGCTGTATCCGGTCAGGAAGTTGAAGAGGAAACTCAGATCGGCGCCTATCTCCTGGTCGCATGTGAACAGCCCCATATCCTCGTAGATGCGAGCGGTCTGTTCGTTGTAGTTGCCGGTGCCGATATGGGAGTAACGCCGGATCATCCCCTCTTCCTGCCTCACCACCAGCGTGATCTTGGTATGGGTCTTGAGGCCGACCACCCCGTACACCACGTGCACGCCGGTGTCCTCCAGTCGCTGAGCCCACGTGATGTTGCGGTCCTCGTCGAAGCGTGCCTTCAACTCCACCAGCGCCACCACCTGCTTACCTCGCTCTGCCGCCTCCATCAGGGCTTTCATAATCGCCGAGTCGCTCGAGGTCCGGTAGAGGGTCTGCTTGATGGCCAGAACCTCGGGATCGGCCGCTGCCTGGGCGATGAACTCCTCCACCGAGGTGGTGAAGGACTCGTAAGGATGATGGACCAGGACGTCTCCTTCGCAGATGACCTCAAAGAAGTCCAGTTTCTCGCTCAGACGTCCGGCCAGCCGCGGGTGGGTGACCCAGTTCCAGGGCGGGAAGACCAACTCCGCCCGCGGGAGGGAGGCCAGGAACCCCAGGTCGGCCAGGTTCAGCACGCCGTCGAGTGAGAAGATCCAGGACCTCCGGAGTCATGGATCCGGTCACCTCCAGGCGGATGGCCCGTCCGAACCGTCTCCGCGTCAACTCCGACTCCATGGCGGCCAGGAGATCTCCGCCGGCGTCCTCCTCCAACTCGAAATCGGCGTTCCGGGTCACCCGGAAGAGGTGGTAGTCCAGGATCACCATTCCGGGAAAGAGCTGATCCAGGTGCGCCGCTATCACCTCGTCCAGGGGAACGAACCATCCGGGTTGGGACAGCGGGACGAAAGCGGGGAGGATCGGAGGGATTTTCACGCGGGCAAACCGCAGGACCTTGCTCTGTTGCTCCTGTACCTGTATGGCGAGGTTCAGCGAGAGACTGGAGATGTGGGGAAACGGATGGGCTGGATCCACCGCCAGGGGTGTGAGGACCGGAAAAACGGTGTCGTGGAAGTACTCACCGAGAAGCGACGCGGACTCGTCGTCCAACTCCGCAAAGGTCTTGAGCCCTATCCCGGCCTCTGCCAGGGCCGGCACCAACAGGTCCCGGTAGTTCTTGGAGGCACGCAGGTACTGCTCGGAGGTCTCCGCGCGGATGGCGGAGAGCGTTTGCACGGCGGTGCGACCGTCGGGCGTCGTCCCTACCACCCCGTGGGCAACCTGTTCCTTGAGCCCCGCCACCCTCACCTGGAAGAATTCATCCAGGTTCGAAGCCCATATCGAGAGGAACCGCACCTTCTCCAGCAGGGGCACGTCCTCTTGCTCGGCCAGGTTGAGAACGCGACTGTTGAAATCCAGCCAGGACAGTTCCCGGTTCAGTATGCGGGGAGAGGTCTCGATAAGGGGCACCAGCATGTCTCTACCTAATGTTAAGTCAGACAAGCCTACTTCCCCTGCTCAGCAGGCACCAGTGGGAATCAGGCCCGGACGGGGAATCCTTTTTCCATCCAATGGCATGGTCTTGATATTCTCATATTCCTATGAGTGTCTACCAGCCGCCGCTGCGCGACATCGAGTTCGTACTGGAACACATCGTGGACCTGGAATCGTTATCGAAGCTCAACGGATTCCAACACGCCGATCCCGCCACCGTGAGCTTTCTCCTTGAGGAGGCCGGCCGGTTCTTCTCCGAGGTGGTGGCGCCACTCAACCCGGTGGGCGACTCCGAGGGTTCGGTTCTCACCGCCGAGGGAACGGTGAAGACTCCCACCGGCTTCTCCGACGCCTACTCGCAACTGGTGGAGGCCGGTTGGCAGGGCATATCCCTCCCGTCGAAATGGGGCGGAGGGGGCATGCCCCACGCGGTGGGGTTCGCAGTGGACGAGATGATGATCTCCGCCAGCCTGGCCTTCTCGCTGTGCTCCACCCTCACCGCGGGTTCGGTCCACATGCTCGACATGCACGGTTCCGCCGAACAGAAGGACCTCTACCTCGAGAAGCTGATCAGTGGAGAGTGGTCGGGAACCATGAACCTGACCGAACCCCAAGCCGGCTCCGACGTGGGCGCCCTCAGCACCAGGGCCATCCCCAGAGAGGACGGCTCCTATCTGATCACGGGAACCAAGATATTCATCACCTGGGGCGACCACGACATGGCGGACAACATTATCCACACCGTGCTGGCGCGCATTCCCGGAGGTCCGCCGGGAACCAGGGGGATTTCGCTGTTCATCGTGCCCAAGCGCCTGGTGGGCCCCGACGGTGAACCCGGAGAACCGAACGACATCCGCACCGTCTCGCTGGAGCACAAACTGGGAATCCACGGCAGCCCCACCTGCATACTCTCCTACGGTGAGAACGGTGGCGCCGTGGGATACCGGGTGGGACCCGAACACGGGGGGATGGCGCGGATGTTCACCATGATGAACGCCGCCCGCATCGCCGTGGGGCAGGGAGGGCTGGCAGTGGCCGAACGCGCCTACCAGAAGGCGTTGGAGTTCTGCTGGCAGAGACGCCAGGGCAGAGCGGTGGGGGCCCCTCCGGGAGAGCAGTCGCTGATCGTGGAGCACCCGGACGTGCGCCGGATGCTGGCCACCATGAAGTCCCAGATCGAGGCCATGAGGGCGTTGCTGTTCTTCTGCGTGGCCGCTGCGGACCGTGCCCGTCACTCCGAGACCGAGGCGGAGCGGACCGCCAACGAGGAACTGGTGGCTCTGTTGACCCCTGTGGCCAAGGCCTGGTGCTCTGACCTCGGCGTCGAGATAGCCTCTCTCGGTATCCAGATCCACGGTGGGATGGGGTTCGTGGAGGAGACCGGCGCCGCCCAGTTCTTCCGGGACTCCCGCATCAGCCCCATATACGAGGGAACCAACGGAATCCAGGCCATCGACCTGGTGCTGCGAAAACTACCGATGCGATCGGGAGCGGTGGCCAGAGACTTCCTGGAACGGATCGGCGCCACGGCCGAGGAAGCCTCCTGCACCGAGGAACTTCGAGCCTGCGGCCAGGAGTTGGCGCGTGCGGCGCAGACCCTGGGGCGGACCAGCATGACCCTGGGATCCCAACTTGCCGGGGGGGCCTACCAGGATGCCCTTGCCGGCGCCTATCCCTACATGACGATGTTCGGAACGGTGGTGGGCGGGTGGCTCCTGGTCCGGTCGGCCCAGGCCGCCCTTACCCGGATCGGCAGCGCCGGCGCCGATGACGACTGGCTGGGTCAGAAGGTCGCCACTGCCCGTTACTACTGCGAGAACCTGCTTCCGCAGGCCGGATCCCTGGAACGGCCGGCATCGGGCGGGTCGGATTTGCTAT
>CAYWGY010000134.1:5292-7663 GCA_964458055.1 uncultured Acidimicrobiaceae bacterium
GTTGGACTTTCGGCCCGAGATGGCCGCTCACTGAGAAGGAGCCACATCAATGAGACCGATTCATTTCGAGTACCAGAGTCCCGACCCGGCCGCCAGTATCGAGTTCTTCACTGAAGCTCTGGATTGGGACTTCCAGGGCTGGCACGACTTCCCCTACTGGTTGGCCACCACGGGGCCGGACTCCCAGCGGGGAATCAACGGCGCCGTGATGCCCGCTCCCGACGGGAAACCCAGAACGGTGATCGTCGTCGAGGTGCCGGACATCAACGATGCACTGGCCAGGGTGGTCGCCACCGGTGGAGAGATGGTCCTGGAGGTCCAGGACATACCGGAGGTTGGACAGTCCGCCTACTGCCGCGATCCCCAGGGAATCCTGTTCGGACTCTTCCAACCGCTGGCGGCCTCGTAGCCGAATGTCAGTAGTGCGCCCCTCGACGAAGGGAGCTTCATGAGAAAACGCAGAGTAGCCGTCACCGGCCTAGGGGTGGTAACCGGTCCCGGTATCGGCGTCGAATCCTTCTGGGAGGGTCTCACCAAGGATCCGGGAAAGGGACCCTTCACCATCGAGGGATGGGATTCTTCAGAGTGGATACCCCGCCGCGAGGCCCGCCGGCTCGATCTCTTCTCCCAGTATGCGCGGGTGGCCGCCATCGAGGCTCTCGCAGGCGCCGGCGACCACGGCATCGATCCGACGAGGGCGGGCGCTTGCGTGGGAACCGGTATAGGCGGGATGCAGTCGTTCGAGAACCTGGTGAACGCCGTCTATCACAGCCCCAGGCCCCGCCCGTCTCCCCTGGCCATACCAATGATGATGGGCAACGCCGCCGCCGCCGACATCTCGATCACCTTCGGATTCCTGGGACCGGCCACCACCCAGACCCTGGCCTGCGCCGCCGGAGCCCAGGCAATCTGCGACGCTCTCCGCCAGATCCAGTGGGGTTATGCCGACCTCATGGTGGCGGGGGGATCCGAGGCTGCGATCCGTCCTGCCAGCGTCGCCGGGTTCCGCGTGGCCCGGGCGCTGTCTCCCACGGATGAATCGAGGCCTTTCGATGTGAACCGCAACGGATTCGTGGTTGGCGAGGGCGCCGCCATGATGGTCCTGGAAGAATGGGACCGGGCTCAAGAGCGCGGCGCTCCCATCCTGGCCGAACTGCTGGGCGCCGGCACCAGTTCCGACGCCCACCACATCACCGCTCCCCATCCCGAGGGCGAGGGCGCCAGACGTGCCCTGGATTGGGCCTTGCAGGACGCGGGCGCCACTCCCGACCAGGTGGGCTACATAAACGCCCACGGCACCGCCACTCCTCTCAACGACGCCGGCGAGGCGCGGGTCATCTCCGACATATGGGATGACGATCAGCCCCTGGTGTCCTCCATCAAGGGAACCACCGGTCATGCGCTCGGCGCAAGTGGCGGTATCGAGGCCGTTGCCTCAGTGCTGGCTATCCACCGGCGTCAGGTCCCCCCCAACGTCGGCCTGCGAGACCAGGACCCCGACATTCCCCTGCACCGGATCGTGAGAGAACGACAGGACTGGAATCCCGGGTTGGTGGTCTCCAACTCGTTCGGTTTCGGGGGCCACAACACGGTGCTGGTGTTCGGACCGGCCGACTGAAAACCCGGCCGGAGAAGCGGCCCGTGTTCTCGATAGTCCTCCACCAACCGGAGATCCCGCCCAACACCGGCGCCATCATGCGACTGGCCGCCAACACCGGATGCAGGTTGTCTCTGATCGAACCGCTGGGCTTCGAGATGTCCGACGCCCGGCTCCGAAGGGCCGGCATGGACTACCGTGACAAGGCGGTCACGGAAGTGCACAAGAGCCTGGAATCCTGGAGGCATGACACCCTGCCGCCGCGGGTGATCGCATTCTCGCCCCATGCCGACCGGTGGCACGCCGGGTTTGCCTTCCAGCCCGGAGATGCCCTGCTGTTCGGGCCCGAATCCGTCGGCCTCTCCGATAGGGTGCTGTCGGCACCCTGGGTGGACCACATCCTCCGCATCCCCATGCTCCCTGACGTGCGCAGCCTCAACCTGGCCAACTCGGTCGCCGTGGCGGTCTATGAAGCCTGGCGCCAGCATGGCCATCAGGGAGCAGTTTGACTCGCACCGGGTCCAAGAACAATAAAAGCCACAAAACGCCAGTCCACGAGAGTGGCGCACAACGGAAATCCTTTCACCCCCGCTTTCGGCACCTCTCCACCCGTTCTGGCAGGCCGCGACGACATTCTCGCCGACTGGGAGAACGCCCTCGAAACAGGTCCCAAACACCCCGACTACACACTCCTCTTCCTGGGGATGCGAGGCCGGCAAGACCGCATTACTCAACGCGGTGGAGGACATCGCCACGGGCCAGGGATGGGTGACG
>CAYWGY010000135.1:0-7607 GCA_964458055.1 uncultured Acidimicrobiaceae bacterium
GGCCACCACGGCTACCAGGTCGTCCTTTCCCAGACCCACCGAACGCAATCCGGCGGCGACGGCGTTCACCTCGTTGTCCAGGTCAGCGTACGTCCATTGCCGGTCTTCATATATCAGTGCGGTCCTCGTTTCATGCCGGTACCGGTTCCAGTCGAGGATGCGAGCCAGGTTGGCGGTCATGCCGACACCTCCATCAGTAGGCAGCCTCCAAGAGGGCGGTGATCTCGGAAAGGGAGCGTACCTGGCGAGGGTTGTTCTTCACCACCATGTCCTCAAGCGCGGAAACAGCCACCTCCTCCAGTTCCGAGCGTTCGACGCCGAGTTCCCGTATCCGGGTGGGCAGGCCCAGATCGGCGACGAACTCCTCCAACAGGTCGGCGGCTGCTTCCGCCTTGGAACGGCGGCTCCCCGTCGCTCCCAGGATCTCCCCGATCAGCGCCTGCGGACCCACGGTCTCTTCCAGGTTGAACCGCATCACCTGGGGCAGGAGCACGCATGAGGTCATGCCGTGGGGAACGTCGCACCATGCGCCCAGTTGGTGGCCGAGGCCGTGACTCAGCCCCGACATGACGTTGACGATGCCAAAAAAGGACTCCCAAGCTCCCACCTGGCACTCGCCGCGGGCCTCGATGTTCTCGGGGTCCGCCGCCGAAATGGGCAGGTTGCGGACCAACCGCCGCAGACCGTCCGCGCACAGCGCGTCGGTGACGGGCTGCGCCGCGATCGAGTAGAGGGACTCGACGCAGTGGTCCACCGCCCTCATCCCCGTGGATGCCCACAGCCACCGCGGTGTGCCCAGGGTCAACTCCGGATCCAGCACCACCACCCTGGGCGTGACGGGACGCTGCAGGAAGATGTGTTTGGTCCGATCGTGGGTGACACCGAAGCCGTGGGTGTACTCCCCCGCCGACAGGGTGGTCGGAAGAGTGACTATGGGCGGCGGATCGCCCGTCATCTCGGGAAGACGGACCGTGTCCGGATACCGGAACCTGACCCGCATATCCTCCAATCCCGCGGGTTCGGTGATCCCCTCCGCCAGGCACATGGCCACTGCCTTGGCCAGATCCGAAATGCTGCTTCCCCCGAGTGCCACCAAACCGTCGGCGCCCAATCCGCGGGCCATCTGCGCCGCCTCGAGGACATTTCGCCGGGGAACGTGCTGGCTGCTGCGGCAATAGGTGCCCACTCTCCTCGGGCCGATCATCTCGATAGCCCTCTCCACAATGGAAGTGCCCTCAGCCAGGCTCGGGGTGGTCAGCAGCAACCATCTACCGGCGAGTCGGTCGAGTTCATGGTTCAGATTGCCCGCGCTGCCGGCTCCGAAGACCACCCGGTCGATGGGAAGGATGTCGTAGGTGCGCACCAAAGGAGGCATGCCGCCCACCACTACAACCCCCGGAGAGCGGGAACGACCTCCTCGCCCAGGAGCCTGATACTCCTCTCGGCGATTGCCGGGTCCATTCCCATCCAGTCCACCCTGCACATGATCTCGGTGATACCCGCCTTCTCCCGGTATTCCCGGCAACGGTCGATCACCTCATCGGGGTTGCCAACCACCGCCTGTCGGGAGAGCGCGTCCCTGACGGTGAGCTGTTCGGCCGAGTCCCATGAGCGATACCCCCGGTACTGGGCGGCAAGGAAGGGCCAGACCGTCTCGATCGCCTCGTCCCGATCGGCGGCGACCGAGACCTCCCTCGCCAGTGGGTAGGCGCGTTCGGGGCTGTGTCCCCACCGAGATAGTTCCGCCCGGTAGATGCCGAACCTCTCCCTGACAGTGTCCACCGTCCCGTCGGGGGTTCCCAGCCAGGGAGCGTCCAGGCGGGCCGCCCGCTCGATCCCCCTCCTGCCGAAGGCCCCCAGCCAGACCGGCGGTCCTCCCGGTTGGACGGGGCGAAGATTCACCCTGGCGCCGTCCGCGCTCCCCCAGTCCTCGTCGTATGAAACCGCCTCTCCTCTCCACAGGGCCCGCATTAACGCCAGGTACCTCTCGAACCGCCGGTACCGGTGCGTCCATGGGATGCCGAGCGCCCGATACTCCACCTTCCGGTAGCCCACGCCGAGTCCTGCCGTCAACCGGCCCCCGCTGAGCACGTCCACGGTGGCCAGTTCCTCGGCCAGGGTGAGCGGATGGTGAAGGGCCGCCAGGTAGATGCCCAGGCCCAACCGGATGCGGTCGGTGATGGCCGCCAGGTAGGAGGCGGTGGACAGCGGTTGGAGGAACTGGGAGGAGGCAAGATAGTGATGCCCGAGGAACAAAGTCTCGAAGCCCAGCGACTCGGCCAGCCGGGCCTGGCGGGATACTACGCGGAGCCGCTCTGCGGCAGACTCGCCGGGAGCGGCCTGGGCGGAGAGAAAGAGGCTGAGACGCACCTGTCAGCCGGACGAACGCAGGTAACCGCCCCGGAAGAACCCCAGAGCCGGCTTCTGGTCGTCCCCGAGCGCCAGTCTCTCCACCTCTCCCAGGTAGATAACGTGATCTCCTCCGGGGATGGCATTCACCACCCGGCACTCGAAGCGCACCAGGTAGTCGTCGAGGAGCGGTACTCCACCCAATCCCGGAGACCAGGCAGCGCTCCCCAGCTTCTCTGTCCCGGAAAGGTGGCTCTTGGCAAACCGTCGGCACAGGTCCTCTTGATGGGCGCCGAGAATGTGGACGGCATAACGACCCGAAGTGTCCAGGGCACGCAGGCTGGTGGCGCTCCGGTCCACCGAGACCAGGACCAGCGGCGGCTCCAGGGAAACCGACGTGAAGGAGTTGGCCGCCAGTCCGGCAGGCCCGCTTTCGGCATCGATGCTGGTGACGATGGTCACTCCGGTCATGAACTGCCCGCAAGCCTTGCGGAAGGTCAGACTGTCGAATCCCGGCGAGGTCACGGAGGGTTCTTCAGATTTCATACCAAGTGGTTTAAACCTTACCCACCCGCCGACCCTGCCCGCTCAACCGGCATCCAGAATCCCGCGAGCCTCCTCGGATCGGAGGGTCGCCACCGTCGCCTCTCCCACCAGCCGGTCAACCTCAGCACGGGATGCGCCGGAAACCTCCAGCGCCATCTTCTTGGTGGACCTGACAACCGGCGCCGGCAGCTTCGCCATCCTTTGCACCAACGCCTCGCGCTCGCCGGTGTCGGCCAGCATGCCCACCATTCCCATCGCCAGAGCTCGCTCTGCGGTGACGGGGGCGGCAGTGAGTGCCGAGACCAGGGTAGTCCTCACTCCCAGGTTCTCCACCAGGGCAGGCAGCACCACGGTGGGCACCAGCCCCAATTCGGCCTCGGGAAGGTAGAACCGCGCCCCGGGATCGGCCACGACCAGATCGGCCGAGACGGCCAGGGCCATCCCGAACCCTATGGCGAACCCCTGCACCAGGGAGACGGTGAACTGGGCAAGCCCACCCAGTTGCCTGAGCATCCGCACATTCTCCACCATTTCGCGGGCCACCTCCTCATCGGTTGCCGCCGCCAACCTGCCGAATTCGGAGAGGTCCCACCCGGCACAGAAGTGGTCGCCCGACCCTTCCACCACCACCACGGCCACGTCCTGGCTGTCGGCCAGTTCCTCCACCACCCGGTGCAGAGCCTGCCCGGCTGCCTGATCAACGGCATTGCGCCGGTGAGGACGGTTCAACCGCACCCGGGCCACCGATCCTTCCCGGGTCAGTTGCACAGGTCCGGTCACCGAAACCTCGGGATCCGATGAGAGTACTGTTTCATGGGCAATGCCAAACGACTATACGGCCTCGTCTCAGGGAGCGGCAAAGGCGCCGCACCACTTGGACATCCTGCGGCATCCGGCATCGGTGTGGCTCCGCATCAGTCGCCCCGAGTCCGGTAATGCCCTGTCTCCTGATCTCATCGCCGGCATGGCGGGCGCCCTCATGCAAGCCCACAGCCAGCCCGAAACCAGGGCGGTGGTCATCACCGGCGCCGGCGGCGTCTTCTGCGCGGGCGCCGACGTGGCCCTGGCGGAGGCCATGGTGAATGAGGGGCGTACCGATGACCTGATCGCCTACATGGAAGCCGCCAACGACCTCTTGGACCGCATCGAGGACTACCCCCTACCGGTGATCGCCGCGGTGAACGGAGCCGCCCTGGCCGGCGGCCTTGAATTGCTTTTGGCCTGCGATCTGGCGGTGGCCGCCGACACCGCCCGGATAGGGGATGCCCACGCCAGTCACGGTTTCGTGCCGGCCTGGGGCGCCAGTCGCAGACTCCCGGCCGCGCTGGGTCCGGTCCGTGCCCGACGCCTCATGCTCACCGGCGCCAGCCTGTCCGCCGCGGACCTCACGGAGTTGTTCACAGCGGTGGTGCCCGCCGGGGACCTGGAGAGTGAGGTGCATGCCCTGATCGGCGAGATCACGGCCGCCGGGCCGTCCGCCGTCACCGGGATCAAGCGACTCATGGCGGGCGACCACGCCGCCCGCGCGGTCACCCGTCGGAGGGAACAGAATGCCCTCCGACTCCAGTTGAGGACTCCCGAATTGGCCGAGGGCATCGCAGCCTTCACCCAGGGACGCCCGCCCCGCTTCGATCGCTCGGCGGACCGCCTCTAATCTGGACTCCCGTGAAGTTCGGACTGCTGCTCAACCACCAGTTCCTGAGGACCGATTCCCTGGGAGCCCGCCTGCAGGAAACCGTGGAACTGGTGGAAGCCGCCGCCGAGTTGGGGTTCGACTCGGTCTTCGGGATCCATCACTACCTCGCTCACCTGCAGACTCCCCAGCCCCTGACCCTGCTGGCTCGACTCATCCCGGTGTCCGCAGACATGGAACTGGGAACGGGGGTGTACATCAGCACGCTGGCCCACCCCGTCCACATCGCCGAAGAGGTGGCCACACTGGACCAACTCTCGGGCGGGCGGGTCATCCTGGGAGTGGGCGCCGGATACCGCAACGACGAGTTCAACAGCTTCGGCGTGAGCCGCAAGGCCATCGGCAGTCGATTCGTGGAGTCCCTGGAGGTGCTGAGAGCACTGTGGTCGGGAGGAGCGGTCACCCACGAAGGCCGCTTCTACCGGATCGAGGACCAGACAATCGGGGTCCCCCCCGCCCAACCCGGTGGGCCTCCCCTGTGGATAGGAGCCAACGCTCCCCACACCATCCGCCGGGCCGCCCGAATCGGCGACGCCTGGCTTCCCTCTCCCAATGTCAAGCCCCGATGGGCGCTCGGCAACCTGGACGCCTTCCGCCAGGAGGCGGCTGCCCAGGGGCGCCTGGACCAGATCATGCGCTTCCCCATTCTCAGGGAGGCCTACGTCTCGTCCAGCCGGGCCCAGGCCGAACAGGAGGCGGGACGATACATCAGGGACGAGTACCTCCACTATTCGGGCTATAACCTCGACTACTTCGACACCATGTTCGACGACCTGCGCCACAAGGCCTTTCTCTGGGGCTCGCCCGACGACATCGCAGCCGGCATCGACACTCTCGCCCAAGGTGGATTCGATCACTTCATGTTCCGCATGTCCTGGCTGGGAATGCCCTTCTCTCTCACAATGAAGAGCCTCGAACTCCTGGCCCGGGAAGTTATTCCCCGCTACTCCTAGATCCCACTCCTCCCCGCCATGTTCGCCACGCGATGGATTCGGGTACCGGCCCGGTTGAATGTGAACCCCCGTCCGGGATGGCGCCGGAACGGTTCCCTAGAGTCAATTCCCCGACAGGCCGCCGACTTCTTCGACCCGCTCTCGTTTTTTCCCTAATCTCGGACCCCATGAAGTTCGGGCTACTTCTCAGCTTCCAGTACCAGCGGACCGAATCCTTGGCCGCCCGACTGGACGAGACCGTTGAGTTGGTCGGCGCCGCCGCGGAACTGGGATTCGACTCGGTGTTCGGGGTGCACCACTACCTGGGTAACCTGGTTGTCCCCCAGCCTCTGACCCTGCTGGCGCGTCTCATCCCGGCTTCGGGAAACATGGACTTGGGCACCGGGATCTTCATCGGCACCCTGGCCCATCCCGTCCACATAGCCGAGGAGGTCGCCACCCTGGACCAACTTTCGGGCGGTCGGGTCATCCTGGGAGTGGGCGCCGGATACCGCGACCACGAGTTCCACAGCTTCGGCGTGAATCCCAAGACCGCAGGACGCCGGTTGGTCGAGTCGGTCGAAGTCATCCGGGCGCTGTGGTCGGGGAGAAGGGTCTCCTACCAGGGAGAGTTCTTCCAACTGGAGGACCAGACCATCGGCGTTCCCCCCGCACAACCCGGAGGGCCTCCCATATGGGTGGGCGCCGGGGTACCCGCAACCATCCTCCGGGCTGCCCGCATCGGAGACGCGTGGCTTCCCGCTCCCAACGCCAAACCGCGCTATGCCATCGGGAACCTGGAGAGTTTTCGCCGCGAAGCCGCTGCGCACGGACGACTGCAACAGATCCGGACCTACCCGATCGTGAGGGAGACCTACGTCTCCACCAGCCTGGCCCAAGCCGAGAAAGAGGCAGGACGTCACATCCGGGACGAGTACCTGGACTACTCCCGTTACCTTGAGTTCTTCGGCGCCATGTTCGACGACCTGCGCCGGAAGGCCTTCCTGTGGGGTTCACCAGATGACGTTTCATCCGGGATCGACCAGTTGGCGGCGGCCGGATTCGATCACTTTATCTTCCGGATGTCCTGGCTGGGGATGCCCTTGTCTCTCACGATGAAGAGCCTGGAGATGATGGCCACAGAAGTCCTTCCCCGTTACCGCTAGTCGACATGCCCCTGGGACCGGTCCATCACGTCACCATCTCGGTCGCCGACATGGCACGGTCCATCGCCTTCTACCGGGACATTCTGGGATTTCGCCTGACCATGGAGGTGACTGTGTGCGATCCAGAACACGACCTCTATCTCCGCCTTCCCGAAGGAACCACCGCGCAGGTGGCCATCCTCCAGGCGGGATCGATCACCGTGGGGGAGGTGGAGTTGATCCAATGGTCGTTTCCCTCCGATCCGCCTGCCGCCACTCCCCCCAAGCGCCCCGGTGATCCCGGTCCGTTCCTCCTGGCGTTCGAAGTCACCGGAGAAGACCTGGAAGCGGTGTGTCGGCGCATGACCGAACAGGGAGTGAAGTTCTGGTCGGATCCCATCACCTCCCACATCGACGGCTACGGCGACATCAGAGCCGTTGTCTGCGAAGATCCCGACGGCACCATGATCGAACTCCTCACCCTCCCCTCCCGCGAAGAAATCAGGAAAACCCGCGCCACCCGCACAACCTCTTCAGGGGGCAGCTAGCCTACACCGGCCGGGAACAGCTGAACCAAAGCCGAGAGTCAAGGTTCACAGCACCCGGCCGTTTCGCTGGATAAGTCGCGAAAAACGCCTTGCCCGTCGGGCCCAACCCCCGCCACCACCTTTCCGTCGGCCAAGAGGTACCCAGACCAGCGCTGCGCCAGCTGGCTGCATTGGAGTGTCTGATCCCTCGGTACGGTCCGGTCGACGCCGGGAACGGACCGCCTCGGTATTTGGCTACCTCCAGTATGAGCCAACCGATGGGACAGGTTCAAGTCTCCCACCCCGGTCTTTCTTCCCAGCCTGCCGCCCGACAGCAAGGAGGTGTCGGACACCGAAGGGCTCTAAACCTCGATCCACCGATGGTTTGTGGGGAGGGTGGGGGTTAATGCGGTGA
>CAYWGY010000136.1:0-7596 GCA_964458055.1 uncultured Acidimicrobiaceae bacterium
CCCACAAACCATCGGTGGATCGAGGCTTATTAGGCGACTCCCTCTTATTAAAGGAAGCAGATCTACGCCTGGCGTTTCACTTTTGGATGGTGATCGTGACGGTGTGGTCGTCTGTCGACTGGACTCTGATGGTGACGCTCTCTCCGGTGGTGAGCATGGGGTAGTCGTCGAAGTGTGCGTTTCCGGAGTCGCCGGCGACCTTGAGCGGTAGCTTGCCGCCCGCCAATGCGGCGTTCACGGTGTAGACCAGCACGCCTTCCTCGGCCAGCGAGGGGAAGGAAGTCCGGGTTCCGTTGGCATGGGCGAATTCGACGCCGGCGTCGTAGGAGAGCTTTCTCCGGTTCTCGATGACTATCGCCTCCCTTCTGGAGACCGGGATGGCGATCATCGCCGTTCCACTGCCGGGTCGGGCTATCGGACTCAGAGTCATGGTGACCTCGGTTTCGAGCGCGGTCAGGCAGTGGATCTGGTCGGGTTCGAGCCAGCCGAGTTGCCACCGGCTCCATGCCAGCATCTCCTGTGCCTCCAGGCCGTAGTCATAGCTGACGTAACGGTCCCCGCCTGCCGGCCGCCACACGTGTCCCAGCCGGGGATCGCCCTCGGAGACCGGGAAGAAGACCCACATGCTCATGAGACCGAACACGGTGCTGGCCCACATCTTGCCCTCGGGAGGCTCAGGGTGTTCGTGGACGGTGCCGTCGTAGGGGTACAGGTCCCCGAGGCCATGGACCAGTTCATGCGCTCCCAGGTGTCCCCAGGGAAACGCATTCTGCGGTTGACTGGTGGGAAACGTGTTCACCGCAAACATATTCCTGATGGGACCGTCCCTTGACGGCACCGATCTGTTCATGGCGAATCCTCCGCCGAAGTGCGTGCCGGACATGATCACCATCACGCTGTCGTACTCGGCGAAATTGACTTCCGGATCGGCCAGTCTGACCGCCTCCCCGGGCACTCTTTCCAGACTGGGCGTACCGACTATCGAGGTCTCCAGGTAGTGCACATGGTCGTGTTCGGCTCTCAACCACCGGTGCAGGGGAACGAATTCGACATCGAACTTGCCTTGACTGGCGGCCTTCAGGTAATCCCTTATGAACGGCAGGCCGAGTGCGGCCTCCTCGGCGGTGGAACCGGTGGCCTCGATGTCGGGGAAGTCCACGAACAGCGCCGCCACCCGCGCCGTACCGGTCGAGGGCACGGAGCCGCGGGGCAGGGGAAAGCCCGAGGGGCCGGGCAGCCGGCACGCCTGGGGATTCGACGGGACGGGCGGTTCCACGGGCGGTGCGGTCTCCACGGCCTCGATTGCCAGGTGGCTCACGCCGGAGGGGGTTCTCTGATGGAGTGGCCGTCCCCAGCAGGCAATCGTCCCGTTGGCGCGGATGGCGCACGAATAGGTCGAAGCAGCGGCGATGTGGGTGAACGATCCTCTCGGTGTATCTGTTTGCCCGTGATCGTCGCGGCCCCAGCAGACCACGGTGTTATCGGTGCGGACCGCACAGGAGTGGTCCCGGCCGGCGGCTACCGCCACGAACTGTCCGTCGGGTGGTTCGGTTTTGCCGAACGTCCCGTGTCCCCAGCAGGACAGCGACCCGTTGGCGTCGATGGCGCAGGAGTGCCAGCTTCCTGCCGCCATGGTGGTGAACTCCCCGCTGGGAGCGTTCGTGATGTTCCCTGGTCGTCGCCCCAGCAGGTGATGGTCCCGTTCACTCCCAGTCCGCAGGAACGAGAATCGCCGGTGATGATCTCCCGGAACTCTCCCGGCGGGGGAGTTGCCTTCCCGTACTGGTCGTCGCCCCAGCAGGTCGCGGCGCCGTCGGTGCGTAATCCGCAGGAATGCGACCAACCGTTGGCCACGGCGGTGAACTCGCCTTCCGGCGGGTCGGACTGTCCCGCCCAGGTGGCGCCCCAGCAGGCCAGGGTGCCGTCGTCGCGTATCCCGCAGGAATGGTTGTTGCCGACCGCAAGGCCGATGAAGGTGTCGGCCGGCGCCTCGATCAGGCGGCCCTTTTCGTGTCCCCAGACGGCGCCTTCGGTGTCCAGCGCGCAGGCGTGGCGGTCGCCCGCTCCCACGGTGGTGAAGCCGCTTCCCCGGGGAAGAGACGTACCGCCCGGGTCCCGACCACCGCAGACCACCGTGTGGTCGGCGCCTATGGCACAGGAGTGTTTGTCTCCGGCGGAGACTTCGACGAAGTGCCCCTGGGGTGCGTTGGCCTGTCCCTCGCCGTTGTAACCCCAGCAGACCACGGCGCCTTCGGTGTCGATCCCGCAGGCATGCTCCCAGCCCGAATCCAGGGAGGCGAATGCACCACGGGGTGGGCTGGCCTGTCCGTCCCAACCGCCGCCCCAGCACGACACCGTCCGGTCGGTGGCGATACCGCAGGAGTGCCATGCTCCCAGGGATATGGAGACAAACCGTCCCCGGGGAGGCGTTGCCTCACCGAAGTCGTTCCTGCCCCAACAGGACACCGCTCCTCCCGATGCGAGCGCGCAGGTGTGCCAGTTGCCTGCCTCTACGGACTTGAACGTGCCTGCCGGAGGATCGGCCGTGTCGCCCCCAACACTGGATGTGACCGCTCGCCCGTATGCCGCAGGAGTGTTCATCGCCGGCTGCAATGTCGGTGAAGTGGCCTTCGGGCGCTGTGGCCTGTCCCCACCAGTTCGCTCCCCAGCAGACTACGGGTCCTGTCGGTCTTCAGAGCACAGGAGTGGTCCCAGCCCGTGGCCACCTCGGCGAAGTTCCCCCTTCGGGCGGTGGGCGCCTTGGTGGCGATGCCGAGAGCCCTGGCCAGGAAGGTGGCCATCTGCGCGCGGGTGGTGTCGGTGGAGGGGCAGTACCGGGCCGGTTCGGTGGCGCAACCGGCGGTGATCCCCGCCGATGCCCGCGCGTTTATGTCGATGAGGTGGGAGTTTTCCTCCCAGACATCGATGAACCTGTTCCCCGGCACCCGTTCCAGGTTGAATGCCCTCACCAGAAACGAGGCCATCTGCCGGCGGGTTACCGGGTCCTCTGGACAGAACCTGGCCGGCCGGGTGCCACAGCCCCGGGTGATCCCCAGTTCGGCCATGCGCTCGACGTAGGGCGACCACCATTCGTCGCTGTCGACGTCGGAGAACCTCGACCTTCTCGCCTGGCCGGGTTCGGCGCCTTCCACGGCACGTACCAGCCACACGGCCATCGATGGGCTCTGTGGGGCAGAACTGTCCCGGAGCGCACTCCGTCCCGTCCAGGATGCCCATGTCCGCCAGCGTCTCGACGTTGGTTCGGTGTCCGCCCGCCTCCTCGATGTCGGAGAATCCCTCCTGAACGAGCGCCGCTTCTCCGGTGGTGGCCGGATGCACGCCTTCTGCGGCTGCGACAGGGCCGACCGGAGTGGTTGCTCCCATCAGGATCACTCCCAGCGCGCCGGCCAAGGAGGAGGCTCTCCTTCCACGCTGTGTCCGGCAACAGGGTCTGTCGATCTTGGTTCCAGGCTCTACCCTGGTCGTGCCTGGAGCCGGCGGGGCAGGTTTCGTGTTTGAGCCCCGGGAGAGACAAGGTGCAGTCCAACGAGCCGTCGTTTCACCAAATGGCGGCGGCCAGGTAACGCCAGAACCCAAAGCTGAGAGCGGCGATGACCTTTCTCGGGTTTGTTCGGCCTGTGGCCTGTTCGCTCGGTTGCTCTGTGGAGCAACTCAGCAAATGCTCCTGTTACCTGTGCGTTCGGGATCGGATGTCGCCCGACGGAACGAGGCGAAGCGCTCCGCCGAGATCAAGCGTTCTAGCTCAGCTGCGTCATTGTGCGTTGTCGTGGATTTGGACGTTCCGTTATCGTTGATTGGTGAATACCCCGGTCTGGTGGCTACCAGCCACCCCCGGGGTTACGTTGTGAATGCCGCCATTGGCGTTTGCCTCCGATGTTGCCAACCACTCATTGGTCCCAAAGGACGGTCTCCGGTCTTGGCCTCCGCTGCAGGTTTATTTCGAAGTGGGATGGCATCGCGGCTGGCCGGCAAGCCTCGCCCGGGGACGAGTTGATAGGGAGATTGGTTGGTTGCTGGCGGGCCTTTTCGGCAATTCCTTGAGCTTCTGGATGGGGTTGCAGAGCCAATACGATCTGGAGACCGCCCGGACGACCGGCTCGGCCGGATCAACGAAGGCCGCCGGTTGCCCGGACGGCGACTCGCACGACCTCTCCCAGGGACGAGAACGGCGAGTGTCACATCACGGTGGCCGGAGGGCTGATATGCACAAGGGATCCCGGAAGTTGGATGCCCGATGCCCAAATCCAGGCGGTGAGCAACGGGATATCTTCGAGGCGCTGGTGAACGCCGTTGCTCACAGGAACTACTCGACGGCCGGCGCACGGATCCGGTTCCACCTGTTCAGAGATGCATAAAACTCCACGTTCCGGAGTAAGTCAGCTGTGTGTCACACCCGGATATCACGCTGAACTGTAATGAAAGGAGAAGCTGAACATCGTTCGAGCCGCTCGTGTATCGCCACGTGTTGTGGAAGAACCGTGTGGGTTGCCGACAATCGGAGAGACACTGCATGCCGACGAACCCATGCTGCTGCGCCCCCTGCATGGCGACCCGGCTTTGGTGGTGAAGATTCGTACAATGTCCTGATCATGAGGGTGCCTCACATTCGATCAATATCAGGCCATCCCTGTTTCGTCGGGAGGCCCATGTGGGAGGTGAACCGATGAGTTCTCGCACCTATGGAGTAACCGTGAGGCCTTCGAAGCCGGTGCGACTGGAGCGTCATCCCGAGGCGCCGTCGGCGGAGGAGTGGCGTGAATGGGCATCCGGGTCCTCCCGGCCTGTGGCTGTTGATCTGTTCTGCGGCGCCGGTGGTTTGAGCGCCGGATTGGAGGCTGCGGGGTACCGGGTGGTCCTGTCGGCGGACTCGGACGAATGGGCGCTGGAGAGCCATGGCCACAACTTCCCCGGTCTCACCGTGGACTGCGATCTGGCGTCGGCGGAGTCACGGGACAGGATTGTGGCACTGCTCGACGGTTTGGCGGTTGATCTGGTTGCCGGTGGGCCACCATGCCAACCTTTCTCCAGGGCCGGAAAGTCGAAGATCATGAACCTGGTGGATCAGGGGCTTCGGGACCCCGTTGACATGAGGAAGGAACTCTGGCGGGCCTTCATTGACGTCGTGGAGCGCGTGAAGCCGAAGGCGGTGCTCATGGAGAACGTGCCCGACATGGCCCTTGCCGACGACACGTTGGTCCTTCGTTTGATTTGCCGGAGCCTGGAGAAGGCCGGATATGAGGTCGACGCTCGGATTGTCGACGCCTGGCTGTACGGCGTTCCGCAGCACCGCCAGCGACTCATCGTTGTGGGCATTCGAGACGGATCCGCTTTTTCCTGGCCTGATCCCTTGGATCGGGTGACGGTGAGGGATGCCATAGGCGACCTGCCGGTGCTTCCCGTCAGTCCGGACACGCCCATCGGAGACGAGGTCACGGCCTATGAGGAGAACAGTCCGGGCGACTTTGCCTCCGTGGCCCGACAGGGTTGCAGTGATCCAGGCGTGCTGCACGATCACCAAACCCGATCTGTCAGGGCCGACGACCACGAGGCGTTCAAGTTGATGACGCCGCAGATGCTGTATTCGGACCTGCCTGCCGAGGTAAAGCGATACAGAGACGACATCTTTGATGACAAGTACAACCGCCTCGACTGGTCAGGTCTCTCGCGCACGATCACGGCTCATATCGCAAAGGACGGATACTGGTACATCCATCCGGAACAGCATCGGACGTTGACGGTCCGCGAGGCGGCCCGCATCCAGACGTTTCGCGACTCCTTCCGGTTTGCCGGCTCTCGCTCGCGCCGGTTTCGACAGATCGGAAATGCCGTGCCACCCGCTCTGGGCGAGGTGATCGCCTCGGCGATCCTGGACAGCCTGGAGGGAGTTGGGAGGAGCAGGTCGCATGACAGGTCTCTCTTCCGGGAGAGGCTTGGTGAATGGGCGGCCCGGGACGCCGCCGAGGTCCGGTGGGCCTATCCGGGCGATCCCTGGACGGCCGTCGTCGGAGTGGCCGCAGGCGGAGGGTCCGGATGGCCGCAGGTCCATGACATGCTCGAGTTGGCCCCGACCGTTGAGGACGCGAAGCCGGTTGTCTTCACGGAGATGGAGGTGGGGGCCATCTCGGAAGCTCGCCGGAAGGCCGTCAGGCGGGTGGTCGCTGCGGTCCGGGCGGTGCGCGAAGACCCCGAGGGCTGGGAATCGGGGGATTGGCTCCGGAAGGCAGGCTTCGGCCCGACCGCCGAGGCGTGGTTCTCGGTGCTGACCGAGGGTTCCAGCCGCCTGGTGGCGTCGGCGCCCGTGCTCAGGGTGGCGGCTCGGGTTACGGGCACGGATGTTGACAGACGGAGACAGGGATCGGCAGGGCGCCTGGAAGTTGCGAAGCTCATCGGTGCGGGTGATGAGGCCGCCACGCTCAATGTTGCCATGCACCGTCTGGGGCGGATGGTCTGCACACCGAGGGAGCCTTCCTGTCACGACTGTCCGGTGCGGGTTGTCTGTTCCGGAGCGGTCGCGTGACTACGCCGATCGTCCCGTCCGGGCCCTCCACTGTTTCTCGACCCTGTCCGCAACCTGGGTGGGGGCCTCGTGCTCCCACGCCCGGATTACCAGCCAGCCCTCCTCTGTGAGAAGAAGGTCGTTGCGGATGTCTCGTTCCCTGTTCGCCCTGAGCTTGGCTCTCCACCACTCGGCGTTCGCCTTCGGCGCCACGCCGTGGTCAGGGCAGCCGTGCCAGAAGCACCCATCGATCTGGACGGCGATCCGGGCTCTGGTGAACACGATGTCGGGGCGACCGGGGAGGTTCCCCATGTTCACCCTGAAGCGGAGCCCGCGTCGGTGCAGTTCCCTGCGCACAGCCATCTCGGGACCGGTGTCCACGGTTTTTTGTCGCGACATGAAGGTGGACACCCGACGGCTGGACGGCGCCGGGCGGTCACGGGAACTACGCTGGGCGGGCATGGCCATGAGTATGGTGCCATGAGGGCTTCGTGAAAGTGGCTGCGGATCAACGGGGGTCTCCCGTCCGGGAACCGGCCCCGGGGGGACGAACTTCGGAGGTTCCCCGGGACGGTGTCGTGACGGAAAGGCCGCGGCTGCGGCCCCGCGCCCGGCTGATGACCACCCTGGGACACGAACTCATCAGCAGCGACGCGGTGGCGCTCACCGAGTTGGTGAAAAACGCCTTTGACGCCGATGCTCAACACGTCCTGATTCGGGTGACCGGCGACACGGATATGGACGGGTCGCTGCAGTCTGAGTCGGGATCGATCTGGATTCTCGACGATGGCCATGGCATGGACAGGGACTCGATCACCGATACCTGGCTGGAACCCGCCACGGCCCATCGTCGCCAAACGCAGAGAAGCCCCAAGGGCCGACGGGTCCTGGGAGAAAAGGGTGTGGGACGGTTCGCAGCAGCCAAGTTGGGCACGAGGATGGATCTGATATCCCGGAGAGAGGATGCCCCAGAGGTACTTCTGAGGGTCGACTGGTCGGAATTCGAGGATGAGGAAAAGTACCTCGACGAGGTTGAGATCGAACTGGAAACGGGAAGCACCGGAATGTTCGATCGCAGC
>CAYWGY010000137.1:0-7546 GCA_964458055.1 uncultured Acidimicrobiaceae bacterium
CGGGGGGTATGTGCCAGCGGGTCATGATCGCCATGGCGCTTGCCTGCCGTCCCCGGGTTCTGATCGCCGACGAGCCCACCACCGCGCTGGACGTCACCATCCAGGCACAGATCTTCGATCTGATCAGAGACCTGGTGGCCGAGACGGGAGCGGGCGTCCTGTTCATCACCCACGACCTGGCGGCGGTGGCCGAGATGTGCGACAGCGTCACGGTGCTCTTCGGCGGCCAGGTCATGGAGGAGGGGTCCCGGGATGACATATTCCGCCGCCCTCGACACCCATACACGACCTACCTGCTGGACTCGGTGCAAAAGGAGGTGGATCCCCACGTGCTCGAGGCCGGAGTGGACTTCGGCCTGGTCGGATGCCGCTTCGGTCACCGGTGCCGCCACGCCTGGGAGGCATGCGGGGAGGTGCCGGACCTTTTCACCGTGGGAGTTGGCCACCGTTCAGCCTGCTTCCTGCACAGCGAGGAGGAGACGCGTGCCGGCGCTCCTTGAATTGAGAGGACTCCACAAAACCTTCGGCCGGGGACGAAGCGGGGTCCCGGCGGTCCGGGGAGTGGACCTGGACGTGGAGCGGGGAGAGACTGTGGGAGTCGTGGGCGAGTCCGGCTGCGGCAAGACCACCCTGGCGCGCATGGTGGCGGGCCTGACCGGCGTGACCGACGGCGCAATCCGCTTCGACGGGGAGTCCCTGGACGGATCGGCATCGAGGGAGAACCGGCGGCGCATCCAAATGGTGTTCCAACATCCGGCGCAGTCCCTCAACCGCCGCATGACAGTCGGGACGATGCTGGCCGAACCGCTGCGGTTGCTGGCCGGGGTGCCGAGATCGCAGACCCCCGGGCGGATCGAGGAGATGCTGCAGCTGGTGGGTCTGGACCCGTCTTTTCGGAACCGTCGGCCGCGGCAACTCTCCGGAGGCCAGCAGCAGCGGGTGGCGATCGCCCGGGCGCTGATGCCCGATCCCGACCTGTTGGTGCTCGACGAGCCCACATCCAGCCTCGACCAGTCGCTGCGGGGCCGCATGATCGCTCTGTTGCGCACGATCCAAGAGGTCAGGGGGGTCTCCTACCTGTTCATCAGCCACGACCTGGGCACGGTGCGACGGATCGCCGACCGGGTGGCGGTGATGTACCTGGGAAGGATCGTGGAGGTGGCCCGAACGGGGGAGCTCTTCGATGACCCTCGCCATCCCTACACCAGAGCGCTCCTGTCGGTGGCGCCCACCATGGACGTGGACAGGCCCCGGACACGGATCGTTCTGTCAGGGGAGACTCCCAGTCCAACCGAGTTACCGACCGGGTGTTCCTTCCAGGACCGGTGCCCGCTGGTGTTCGACCGCTGCCGGCACGAGTCTCCGCTGCTGGCTTCGGTGGGAAGCTATCGTTCGGCGGAGTGCTTCGCGGTTGGCTCCGGGTCCGATTCCTGATGGTCCGAAGAGGTTTCTGATGCTCAAGGACCGGGCTGTCGGGTTGGTGCTGGGCAGCGCCATCGCACCCTCGGACCTGGCTTCGGCCGCTCGCACGGCGGAGCAAGGGGGATTCGACGAGATCTGGCTGGCTGAGGACTTCTTCTTCACGGGCGGCATCTCCGGTGCGTCGCTGGTGCTCTCCTCCACCCACAGGACCGTGGTGGGACTCGGTGTGGTGTCTGCCATGGTGAGGCACCCGGCGCTGCTGGCCATGGAGGTCTCGACCATCTCTGCCGCCTACCCGGGACGGCTGATCGCCGGCCTGGGCCTCGGAGTGCCCGCCTGGGTGCGCCAGATGGGCCTTCATCCCCGGTCTCCGCTGGCCGCCATGCGCGAGAGCGTTTCCTCGGTGAGACGGCTGCTTTTGGGCGAGACGATCGACGAGCAGGGGGGCGTCTTCGATTTCCACGACGTCAAGCTCACCTACCCCGAGACGGGAGTCCCCACACCGATCCACATGGGAGTGACCGGCCCGAAGATGCTCCAACTGTCAGGGGAGATAGCCGAGGGCACGGTGCTTTCCGTGGCCGCCGGGCACGATTACGTCCGCTGGGCCAGGGAACGCATCGATGAGGGACAGCGCCTGGGGGGACGGTCGGGTCCCCACCGCATCACCGTCTTCGCCATTTACTCGGTGGCCGATGATCCCGGAGAGGCCCGCCGGGCGGTCCGCGATCCGCTGGCCTTCTACAAGTCGCTGGGGACCAATGCGCTGACCGACGTCTACGGGATCTCCCCACAACTGCGAGGGCTCATCGACCAGGGCGGTTACGAGGCAGTGCGCGAGGGGATGCCCGACCAGTGGATAGAAGACCTCACCATCGCCGGTTCACCGCAGGAGGTGGCCGCCAAGATCGAGAGCTTCTACGAGATCGGCGCGGACTGCGTGGCTCTCTTCCCCATGCCGAGCGACCAAGTGGACCGCATGGTGAAGATGACCTCCGAGCAGGTCCTACCGCTGTTGAGATCCGGCGGCAGAGCGCACGCAGCCAAATGACAGGGGCATGAAGACAACACGTTATTTCGAGGAACAAGTGCTGCGAAAGCGACCTTACATTGATCCCGCCTGGTGTGCTCGGGTTATAGCCTGGTATCTTCGTAAGGAGGAACAAGCGGACGGTCGGGTTCGTTATTGGGGTGAGGTCACCCGCCCTGGCGAGTCTCGTCCTCGTATCCTCCGAGTGGTGACCTTGTCCGACGGTGAAACTGTCCACAACGCCTTTTTTGATCGACGTTTCAGACAGGAATGAGGCTATGAAGCTTTACTATTACCCCGAAACCGACAGCCTCTATGTGGAACTCAAGGATGGACCGGGCACCGAAACCCGCGAGATCACCGAGGGATTGAATGTGGACTTGGACGCCCGAGGGGAGGTGGTGGGCTTCGATATCGACTTTGCATCGAAACGTTCGGATCTTTCGACACTCGAGACCGAGGCTTTACCTCTGAAATCGACCAAGGCGAGCTGATACGTGGCCAAATCCCCGCGAGCTTGAGTCGGTGACTCTCATCCACGACAAGGCTTCCCGGTACATTTCCCACAGCCGAGAACGGAGCCGTGCTGGAAGAAGGAACAGGAAGCCGGTTCAGGTTGCTTATCAGCGCCGCAACCAAGACATGGACCCGCAACTGGTGCGGCGCAGGCCAGGTTGCCAAGGTGCAAGAGTCGATGTCACAGCCGAGAGTTCGGCGACTCGGCACGCGATCCAATCCCCTAGCTCAGTCTGACTCGTTGATCGTTACCGAGTTGATGGTCACGTCTGTCAGCGGTCGGTCGTTGCGGCCGGTCGCCACATTCTGCATCGCTTCCACAACCTCCAGGCCTTTCACCACCTTGCCGAAAAGCGAGTACTGCGGCGGGAGCCTACGGCCGCTGGGGCCGCTGATGATGAAGAACTGGCTTCCGTTGGTGTTCGGCCCGGCGTTGGCCATGGCCAGCGAGCCGAGTTCGTAGCGTCCCGGCTTGGGCAACTCGTCCGCAAATCGGTAGCCGGGACCACCACGGCCGGTGCCGGTGGGATCGCCCCCCTGGCAGACGAAACCCCTGATGATGCGATGGAAGATCACCCCGTTGTAGTAGTGGTAGCGGGACAGTACCACGAAGTTGTTCACGGTGCGGGGAGCCGAGATCGCATCCAGGGCGATGGTGATCGTCCCCATTGACGTCTCCATCACCGCTGTATAGGACCTGGCCGCATCGATACACATGGGGGGAGGTTTGGGGAATTTGCGGCGAACGGGACTGGATCCGTCCGCCGCGGGGCAGGGTGTATCGGCCACCTATATCTCCTTATTGGGATGTCTTTGGATTGAAGGGACCGGTCAAACCCTAGTCACACCCGCCTTTTCCTGCGGCATATTGGAGAGATCATGCCTTTTGAGGTTCACGGTTGCTCCCAGTGAAGTGGTCAATGTGAGGGCCTTACATGGGTAAGTTTGGGTTTCGTGAAGACGACAGTTGATATCCACGACGATTTGCTTGCACGCGCCGAGCGGCACGCGCGGCGGACCGGACGCCCACTGCGCTGCTTGATTGAAGAAGGCCTTCGCCAGGTGCTCTCCAACGCGACTCTCAGCCAACCCTACCGGCTACCCGACCACAGCGTGGGTGACTTGGACGGGAATGACCCCTTGGAGTCCTATTCATGGCAGGATCTTCGACACGTCATATACTCCGAGCCCGAATCTCGATAATCGGACAGCCTGGCGAGGCCAGACGGCGATTCCAAGTCCAGATGAGCAGAGTCAAGTGCGCCTGCCATCTGCCAGGCCAAAGTGGTTTCTCCCATCAGCCGGGCCGATCAAGGTAACGGCAGCGTACTCGGAGAGATGTTCGTACAGCTGTGAGCGTAGGAGGCGTTCAAATATCCTTGCAATCATGGCATAGAATGCCACAATTGCAAGGATGACATCGGTGGTGACTGTCGAAACCGGGGACTGCCTCAAGGGGTCACGATGATGTGGCTGAGATGCTCCGGGCACTCTCGGGTGGATGGGAACTCCGAATAGTGGGGGTTCTGGAACCGGGACTCGTATCTGACTCTTGATGTCGAGTCAGAAAAGGCAGGGCTAGATGGACATCACTTCCGAAAGAACATTGAGGGACGATTCGATTGCCTCGCGGAGTTCGCGGATGTGCGTTTCCCCCATTGCGGTTGAGAGCACCACTATGACCCGCGACGGTGCGGTGAACACGCCGCGTTCCATGAGGAGGTAGAACAGGGCGGTCAGTGGTTCGGTGGGGCGAATGCTGGCCTGCCGGTAGCTGGTGGGCAGGTCCGATCCCACATGCATCTGCAGGAGACTACCGTACCCGCCCGCCACCAGGGGCAGGCCGCGGCGTGTGCACTGGGCGTTGATCCAGGTGCGCAGGGCGTCGCCATTGGCGTTGAGTTGTTCGATGGCTTCCGCTGTGAGGTTGCGTAGTGCGTGGACGCCGGCGGCCATCGTCAGGGGGTTGGCGTTGAACGTCCCGCTCTGGGTCATCACCCCCCGGTTTCGAGGGTCGGTCGCCGACATCAGTTCCTCCGAGCCGCCGAAGGCGCCGACCGGGAGGCCGCCGCCGATCAGCTTGCCCAACACGGTGAGATCGGGGGTGAGGCCAAGGGTTTGCTGGATGCCGCCGTAGGCGTACCGGAGAGTCTGGATCTCGTCGAGGATCACCAGCGTTCCGGTGTCAGACGCTGCTTTGGAGATCGCCTCCAGGTAGCCCTCCGGCGGTCTCAGACCACCACCGAAACCCTGAATCGGCTCGACGATCAGCGCGGCCGATGTCGGACCGTGATCGCCGATCAAGCGGACGGCCTCGTCGATGTCGTCGAAGGGGATCACGTGCGTCGCACTGGCCACGCTTTCGGGGACGCCCTCTTCGGGCAGTGCCGCGGGCTCGTCGAGGCCCAGGCGCTTCACGCTCACCTGGACGGACTCGTTCCCTCCGTGGTACCCGCCCTCCACCTTGATCACATCAGCCCGGCCGGTGACATGTCGAGCCAGCCGGATGGCGTACAAGACCGCCTCGCTGCCCGAGTTGGTGAATCGCACCATCTCCATGCTGTTAACCCGGCTGGTGATCGCCTTGGCCAGTTCGATCTCTGACGGTGACGGCGCGGCGTGAGCCGTGCCGCGGGCGGCCTGTTCCGCGATTACGCGGACAGTCTCGGCATCGGGATGGCCGTGGATCAAGCTGGTGTAGTTGTTGACCACATCGAGGTAACGATGCCCGTCAAGGTCATAGAGGTACGGACCTTCGGCGCGGTCGACATAGAAGGGAAAAGGCTCGAAAAAAAGCTGGGTGCGCGAGTTGCCGCCCGGCATGACCTCCAGCGCAGACTCAAACGCGGCGGCCGAACGCGGATTCCGCTTGGCAAAAGCCGCCTTGAGGTCCGGAATCAAGGAGTCCAATCCGTTCATGTTCATCTCCTCTTGAGAGCGCGGCCCGGGGTGGTGTCGGTGCGGCGATGGCTTTCTACCACCGGCACACCGTTGATGATCACATACGGTATGCCGGTGGGGTATTGACATGGATCCTGCAGGCTGGCAGCACTGTCCACGGTGGCGGGGTCGAAGACCACGAGGTCGGCTTTGGCGCCGTCCCGGATTACGCCGCGGTCGGCGATGCCCAGCAGACCGGCGGGGTAGGAGGTCATCTTGCGGATGGCCTCTTCCATGGTCATCAGGCCTTCTTCTCTCACCAGGCCGCCGAGCATCCTGGGGAAGGTGCCGTAGGTTCGGGGACTCGGAGCGTCGCCCACCAGTAGCGCATCGCTTCCTACCGCGCACAGGTCGTGGCTGAGCACCTGACGCACCGTTTCCATGTTGTTGGAGTCGTGGCCGACATACGACAGCCCCAGGTTCTCCGCTAGGAGGAGGTCACAGAGCGCATCCAGCGGGTCTAGGCCCATTTCGGCGGCGAACCGGAGGAGGGGGACGCCTTCGAAGTGTCGGTAGTCGGGGTTCTCGAATCCGCTGAGGTGCCAGCCCGCCGGGTTGCGCCAGCGGCTCTGGCGGGGATCTGTCTCTTCACGCATCCTGGCTCGCGACGCCGGACTGGAGAGGTGCTCGAGCAGACGTTGGGGCCCCCCGTCTTGGACCCAATCTGGGAGGGCGACGTGCGCCCGGGTGCCGCCCTGGTTGTAGGGATAGGCGTCGAACGAGACCTGGAGACCCTCCTGGCGAGCATCCTCGACGAGTTCGAGGAGATCATGGAACTCGCCGTCTTTCTTTGAGAGCGACGCGTAGTGGGAGATATGCAAGGGGGCGCCGGTGCGGCGGGTGATCTGGACCACCTCGTGGAATGGATCGGTAAAGGCGTTGCCCGCTCCGTAACGCACGTGCGACACGTGCAGGGCACCGTTTCGAGCGGCCACCTCGGCCAGTTTGGTGAGTTCGTCGATGTCGGCGAAGCTCCCCGGCGGGTAGGTCAGGCCCGTTGAGAAACCGAAGGCGCCCTGGTCGAGGCCTTCCTGCAACAAGCGCCTCTGGGCGGCCACGTCCTCTGCGGTGAGTTGGACGTCGTACCAGCCGACGCTGGCCACCCGGAGCGGCGTGTTGCCGATCACATAGGCGATGTTCACGGGTACGGACCCGTCGTAGAGATCGAGGTACTCGGCGACCGAACCCCAACTCAGGCCTGGCGGACGGCGGCCGTCGAGCCCGGCGTTCATCACGCTCCAGCCGTCCAGGTCTTCTGCGGAAGGGAACGGCGCGTAGGAGTTGCCGTCCACGCCGATCAACTCGGTGGTGACGCCTTGGCGGACTTTCGGTTCGTGGCCGGGGTTACCCAGGATGGCCATTGTCGAATGGGCGTGCATGTCGATGAAGCCCGGGCAGACCGCAAGGCCGCCGGCATCGATCACCCGACCGGCCTCCAGGTGGGTGGTGTCGCCGCGCAGCACGACGATTGTGTCTCCATCGATACCGATGTCAGCCTTGATCCATGCCGAACCGGTCCCGTCGTACACGCGGCCCCCCCGGATCAGCAGGTCGAGGGTCATGTCGGTCCGGACCGCGCCAGGTAGCGGCCGTTCTCCGCTCCCACCATTTCGCCATTGGAGACGACCACCGAGCCTC
>CAYWGY010000138.1:0-7488 GCA_964458055.1 uncultured Acidimicrobiaceae bacterium
CCGAAGGCGCCCACCGGAAAGCCGCCGCCGATGATCTTGGCGAAGGCGCTGAGATCGGGCCGGACCTCATAGATAGCCTCGGCGCCTCCGCGGTGCAGGCGTAGGGTCTGCACCTCGTCGAAGATCAACAGGCAACCGTGAGCTTCGGTGGCTTCCCGAAGGAAATGCAAGAACTCTCGACGGGCCGGGATGACCCCCGACGCGCCCAGAACGGGCTCCACTATCACAGCCGCCAACTCATGGCCCACCTGTTCCAGTATCTCCCGGCAGCCTTCGGTGTCGTTGTAGGGCAGATCCACCACCAACTCCGAGACCAGGCCGGGGACACCCGGTGCAGGGGTGGTCGTGTAGTCGTGGGTACCGTGATAGCTCCCCTCGAAACGGCCGATCCTCGATCGTCCGGTGTAGGCGCGTGCCAGCCGCATCGCGGCCATGGTCGCCTCGGTACCCGAGTTGGTGAACCTCACCAACTCCACGGAAGCCACCCTCTCACAGATCACCTCCGCCAACCGGACCTCGTACTCGGTGGGCGCTGCGAATGCGGTACCGTCCTCCTGTGCCTCCTGGGCCGCCTTGAGGATGCGCGGATGAGCGTGCCCGCAGATCAGTGAGGTGTAGTTGTTCAGATAGTCAACCCGGCGGTTGCCGTCGACATCCACCATGTGACATCCCTCTCCCCGCACCTGGAACGGAGGAAAGGGCGGGAAGAAGGTGGTGGTGCGGGTGGTTCCGCCGGGGAGCACCTTCTGGGCTCGGTGGGACAACTCAACCGAAAGGGGATTGGCGCGGCGGTATGAGGCCACCTCCGCCTCCAGGGCGGCCGTGATCCGTGATTTGTCGAGCACTGGTCCTGTCCTCCCCTACACCACGCTCCAGCCGCCGTCCACCATCAGCGTCTGGCCGGTTATGTAGCTGGAGCACTCTCCAGCCAGGAACACCACCGCCGCAGCCACCTCCGAGGCGTCCGCGAACCTTCCCATGAGAGTCTTCGACTTGATGGTCTCGTACAACTCGGCGTTGGCAGGATCGGTGCGCAACTCATAGTTCATGGGCGAGGAGGTCCATCCCGGAGCCACCGAGTTGACCCTCACCCCGAATTCACACCACTCGGCGGCCATGGTCCTGGTGACTCCGATCACTCCCGACTTGGAGGCGCCGTACGACCCGATCGTGGCAAAGCCCAGCGGACCGGCGATGGAAGAGACATTCACCACCGATCCCGACCTCTGGTTGATCAGGGGCTGTACGGCCGCGCGGGTCACGTAGAACACCGAGGAGAGATTCGTCGCGACAACCCTGTCCCACTCTTGTATCTCCAACTCGTCCAAGCGCTGGAAGTTCTGTCTGGTGCCGGCGTTGTTCACCACAACGTCCAGTCCCCCCAGAGCCGAAATCACATGTTCGACCGCCCCGGCGATAGCGGAAGGGTCGGTCACGTCACATGGCGCGACGACGCCCGACCCTCCGATGATCTCCAGGGTCTCTTCAAGACCCTGGCGGGTGCGTGCCAGGAGGCCCACTCGGGCGCCCTCCTGCGACAAGGCCAGGGCGATGGCTCGCCCGATGCCATGGCTGGCGCCGGTGACCAGTGCCGCCTTTCCCTGCAGTTGCGTGTCCATCGGCCCTACCCGGTGGCCTCCCTGATGAGGTTCCACAGCCGGTTGGGAGTGATGGGAAGCTCATCGGCCTCCACTCCCAGGTGGCTGAGCGCGTCGGTCACCGCGTTGGCTACTGCCGCTCCCGGTGGGAAGGTCCCGGCTTCGCCCATTCCCTTGAAGCCCCCGTCCGTGTGCGGAGAGGGGGTCACGACATGATGGATCTCGAAGTCGGGAACATCGGTGAAGGAGGGCAGCAGGTAGTCCATGAAGGAAGTGGTCAGCAACTGCGCGTCCTCGTCGTAGACGAACTCCTCCAGCACGGCGCCGCCCAGAGCCTGGGCGATTCCCCCCTGGATCTGTCCTTCCACCAGCAGCGGGTTGATGATCGGCCCGCAGTCGTCGACCACGACGTAGTTCTGCCAGGTGATCTTTCCGGTGTTGGTGTCCACGTCCAGAACCACGACATGGCATCCGGAGGCCGTGGTGAAGTTGGGCGGGTCGTAGACGTAGGAGGCCTCCAGGAAGGGCTGGTCGCCCTCTGGAAGAGCATGAGCCCAGTAGGCCTGCTGTGCGATCTGTGCAAGGCTGACCGAGCGCATCTCCTCGGCGCCCTTCACCGAGACCATGCCGTCGGCGTACTCCAGGTCCTCGGCATCGGCCTCGAGCATGCCGGCGCCGATGCGCACCGCCTTGGCCTTGATCTCCTCGATCGCCCGGATCACCGCAACCGCCGCCACGTTGGAGCGGCTGCCTGCCGAGCCGAAGCCGGTGTAGGGAGTCTGGTCGGTGTCGCCCCACACCACCCGGACATCGGCCATGTCGATGCCCAGATGATGGGCGGCAACCTGCGCCAGTGTGGTCTCGGTGCCCTGGCCCATGGGGATCATCCCGGTGTAGACGGTCGCCTTCCCGTTCGGGTCGACCTTCACCGTCGAGCCTTCGTAACCGCCGGTGTAGTAGCTGAGGTACCCCAGGATCGGCGAGGGCCCGAAACCCGAGACATGGATGTAGCTCGAGATCCCGATACCCCGGCAGATTCCCTGCTCGCGCAATTCCGCCTGCTCGGCGCGGACCCGCTCGTAGTCGGCAGCCTCCAGCGCCTTCTCCAAACAGGCCGGGAAGTTGCCCGAGTCATAGACCGCCCCGGCCGCGTTGAACCAGGGGAACTCGTCGGGCTGGATCATGTTCTTGCGACGGATTTCGGCCGGGTCCATACCCAACTGTTTGGCCGCCTTGTCCATCATCCGCTCGGATCCGAAGATCCCCTCGGGACCGCCGAACCCGCGGAAAGTGCTGGAAGGGGTCTTGTTGGTGGCTGCCGCGAAGATGTCGCAGTAGTAGTTGGTGATCTTGTACTGGTTGGGCGCGGCCGCGCCGGTCACCCAGGCCGGGCCGATCCCCACGCTGTGGAGATGGGCGCCCAGGTCGTTGATGACCTTGCCTCTGAGTCCGAGGATGGTCCCGTCGCTCTGCAGCGCCATCTCCCACTCCTGGACCTGAGCACGACCATGCACGGTGGCCATGAGCCCCTCGCGCCGGTCACCGATCCATTTGACCGGCTTGCCCAGTTCCATGCTGGCGATGGTGACCAGCAGGTCCTCGGGGTAGCGGTCCCACTTGTTGCCGAAGCCGCCTCCCATGTTGGGGGTCAAAACCCGGACAGCCGTCTCGGGAAGACCCAGGCTGGCGGCCAGTTCGGTCCGGTACAAGCTGGCCACCTGCGACTCGGAGTGAACGGTGAGCCGCCCGTGGACCTCGTCCCAGTCGGCAACTATGCCCCGGGTCTCCAGCGGGATGCCCGAGTGCCGGCCGATGGTCAGCCGCCCGCGGACGATCTCGTCGGCGTTGTCGAACACCTCGGGCTCGTATCCGCACACCCCCAGGGCGTTGTATCCGGCAAAGACATGGTGGATGGCAGTGTTGTCTCCCCAGTCCTCGTTGATCACCGGAGCGCCCTCCTGGAGTGCCGCTTCGCAGTCGGTGACCGCCTCCAGGGGCTCGTAGTCGACATCGATGCCGTCCAGAGCGTCCTCGGCCACATAGCGCGATTCGGCAACCACCGCCGCCACCGGCTCGCCCACATAGCGGACCTTGCCCTGCGCCAGCGCGGGAGTCCCCGAGTCCTTCTGGCCGGGAAGTCTCCATATCACAGGGAACTCGGTTACATGATCGGGGATGTCGTCGGGAGTGATCACCATGTGCACGCCGTCGGCGCCCCGCGCTTCGGAGGCGTCGATCGAGTTGATCCGCGCATGGCCGTAGGGGCTGCGCAGGATCGCCATGTGGAGGGTTCCCGGCAGGTTGATGTCGGCTACATACCGCCCGTGCGCCGATCCATTCGGTGGTGGTCATGATGTCACCTCGTTCATTTCCCTCGCCGCCCCCAGCACCGACTCCACGATCTTCTGGTATCCGGTGCAGCGGCAGATGTTTCCTCCCATGTCCTCGCGCACTTCGTCAGCGCTGGGATCGGGATTGCGCTTCAACAGATCGATGCCTGCCAGGATCATTCCCGGAGTGCAGAACCCGCACTGCAGGCCGTGGTACTCCGAGAACGCCTTCTGCATGGGATGCAGGTCCCCATCCTGCTCCAGGCCTTCGATGGTGGTGACCTCGGCGCCCTGGGCCTGGACTGCAAACATCAGACAGGAACGGACCATCTCCCCGTCCAACAGCACGGTGCAGGCTCCGCAGACCCCGTGTTCACATCCCAGGTGGGTCCCGGTAAGGCCCAGCCGGTCACGCAACACGTCCGCCAGGATCTCTCTGGGCTCGGCAAGAGTGGTCTGTGATCTTCCGTTCACATTGAGCGTTATCGCCACTTGAGCCATCATCAAACCTCCTGGGAGTGGGCGATCGCCTCTTGCAACGCCCGGCGGGTTAGCACGTCTATCAGAGCACGCCGGTAGTCGGCGCTTCCATGAATGTCATCGGTGGAGGGAAACTGGGAAGCAGCCGCGGCTGCGGCTTCCGCCACTGCCGCCGCCCCTCCGTCGGTGCCGACCAGCGCCGCCTCCGCTCCGTCCAACCGGGCGGGGGTGGTGCCTCCGAAAGCCGTTATCGAAGCAGATGCCACGCCGCCACTTTTCATGCTCACCACCGCAGCGGCGCCGGCCACCGCAAAATCGCCATGGCGACGGGCGAACTCGGCGAATCCGTGACCGCCGGATTGGGCGGGCACGCTTACTTCCGTGATGAGTTCGTCGGGTCCGAGGGCAGTGGACAGAAAGTGCCCGCCTACCAGATCTTCCACGGAGATCACTCTCGACCCTCCAGCTGAGACCGCTGTCACCGAGGCGCCCAGGGCCATCAGGACCGCCGGGTACTCCGAGGCCGGATCATTGTGCGCCAGACTTCCCGCCAGGGTCCCCCGGTTGCGGATCGCCCTGTGGCCGACATGACCGGTGGCCGCCACCAGGAGCGGCGCGTGGGCGCCGATGTCGGATGACTCCTCAACCGCGGTCTGGCGCGCAGTGGCCCCGATCCGGAGGCCACCCCCGTTGGATCGGATGTAATCAAGGTCGGAAATCCCGTTAATGTCGACGATGCAGGCAGGTCTCGCCAGGCGAAAGCTCATCATGGGCACCAGGCTCTGGCCTCCGGCCAGGACCTTGGCGTCTTCGCGGCTGCTCAACAGCCCGGCTGCGTCATCGACAGATTCGGGAGCGTGGTATTCGAAAGCTGCGGGTTTCATCGCTAACCCATCTCCTGTGTGCCGGTTCCCAATCCAATATAAGACGACGATGGCAAAAGGAGGGCCCGAAGCTGGGTTTATTCGGTGAGCACTCCGGCCATATCGTCCAAAGCGGCCAGGTTGTGCCCTGCCACCATGGAATCGATGTGAGGCAGGGACGCTATCAAACCCCTGGTCAGAGGACGGAATCGGGGGTCTCCCATCAGAGGGTTCACCCATATCACCCGGTGGGCCTGGCGGGAGAGGCGAGCCATGGCCCTCCCCAGGACTGCCGGATCCCCCCGTTCAAGGCCGTCGGAACATATGATCACCACCGATCCCCGGTTGCGGGAGTCGGGGCCGTAACGCCGCACATACTGGGTGAGGGACTCTCCGATCCTGGTGCCGCTCTCCCAGTCCATGACCCGAGATGCGGCCTGTTCTATCGAGCGGTTGGGGTCCCGCCAGCGCAACTGAGGGGTTATCCGGGTGAGCCTGGTCCCGAAGCAGAACACCTCCACCCCGTGGGCGGCGCGATGGGTGGCGTAGGCGAAGTGCAGAAGCGGCCGCGAGAACCCCGCCATCGACCCGGAGATGTCGAGGATCAGCACCAGCCGCCGAGGCTTGATCCGCCGCCGGCGAAATGCCCGGTGGAAGGGTTCGCCGTCGCTGCGAAGCGACCGGCGGACGGTTCTTCGCAGGTCGATCACTCCGCTGGGTCCCGGCCGGGTTCGCCGCACCACCCTCTTGGGCAACCTCACCGCGATGCCGGCCACCAGTCGATGGAGCAGGCGAAGGTCCTGGTCCGTCCAGTGATCGAACCGCTTGTCCTTGAGCGTCTCCTCCTCCGAGGCGGTCGGACCGCTGGAACTCGGGCCGTCGTCGGCCGGATCGACCACCGAGACCTCCTGGGTGGTGGAGACGGTCTGGGTCCCCATCGGAGCGCCCTCGTCGTCCCACCCGCCGAAGACATACTCACCGGCCTGGGTGGAGGGCTGCTGTTCCGACCTGTTGAACCATTCGTCGAATGCCCGGTCGTAGTCGGCGAAGCGCCGATGGTCATCCACCAGGGTCAGCCGGCCCGCCAGGTACAGATCGACGGGATCGGTGGGGTCGAGTTCAGCGGCGGCCTGGCAGAAGGAGAGGATCCGACCCGGCCCCACCGTGAAACCGCGGCTGCGCAGGTGTTGGCCGAAACGGATCAGCGACCCGAATAGCTCCTCGCCCTCATTCAAGGTCGGCCAGTTCCTCGATGAATCCCTCGGCGGTCTCCAGGTCGTCGCGTTCCTTGAGCGCCGCTCCCAGGGTGAGCCGGACCGTGTCGGTGTCGAGGCGTTCGGTTCCAAGCCGCTGCAACGCCTGCCCCCAACTGATGGTCTCCGCCACACCGGGAGTCTTCACCAGGTCGGCTTGCCGAAGACGCGCCGCCGCTCTCACCACCTTCCGGGCCAGGGCCTCTGTCACCTCAGGCGCCCGCGTCCGGATTATCTCCACCTCACGCAGGGGTTCGGGAAGATTGATCCAGTGATAGAGGCACCGCCGCTTGAGGGCGTCATGCAACTCCCGGGTGCGGTTGGAGGTCAGGATCACCATCGGAGGGGTAGAGGAATGGATGACGCCCAGTTCCGGGATAGAGATCTGGAAGTCGGAGAGTATCTCCAAGAGGAACGCTTCGAATTCGTCGTCGGCCCGGTCGATCTCATCGATCAGCAGAACGCATCGGCCCTCCGAGCGCAAGGCGGCAAGCAACGGTCTCTCCAGCAGGAATTCCTCGGAGTAGATGTCCCGTCCGGCGCCGTCGCGGATGTCGGCTGCCCGCAGATGCAGTAGCTGGCGGGTGTAGTCCCATTCATACAGCGCCTGGGACGCGTCGATTCCCTCATAGCACTGCAGGCGCACCAGGGGAACTCCGAGAGCGTCCGCCAGAGCCTTGGCCACCTCGGTCTTTCCCACTCCCGCCTCTCCTTCCAGCATGAGCGGCTGGGGAAGGGTCCTTGCCAGGTAGAGGGCGGTGGCCAACCCGCGGTCGGCCAGGTAGGAGTGCCGGTGCAGGAGTTCTGCCACCCGAGCGGGAGAGGAGAACCCCGTTTCGGCATCCGGTGCGTACAAGTCTGAGTCCAAGTCGATCCCCTCAATAGGATTGGTGCGCCAACATAGTCGAATAGGCTAGGAGGAAGTTGAACAAGGAGAGCTGGTGAGCACCATATTGATCCGGGG
>CAYWGY010000139.1:0-7438 GCA_964458055.1 uncultured Acidimicrobiaceae bacterium
TTCCCCAGTATTCCCAGGGCCCGATCATGCAGCGACTGAACAACATAGCCGCAGGCTGGCATTGGCACGCCACCGAGTTCGAGCTGGTGGAGAATCCTGAGAGATTCACATTCATCCTCGGTCCGTGCGGGAGCGGGATGCGCCTGATCCAGGAGGGCGCCTACCAGGGCAAGAGGGCACTGCCGCTGTCGGTCCGCCCCAGCCTCTCCACGTTTATGTCTTCGGACTATCCCAGTTACTGCAACCACTGTTCGGAGATGGGGCATGCCGCTCTACGTTTCAACAAGGCGGTGTTCATCGTTGAGGGTTGGACGCCATTGCGAAGCCAGGGACTCTGCCTGCAGCACACCTACAAGGACGGTCACCTCCCTCCCGACGAGTTCTACGAGAGGGCCGATCTGCCGCCGCCGGAAAGGACGCACACCGAGCCCGGTGTTGGCGAGTCGGAGCGCTGGCTCACCGACGAACAACTCGCCTGGATCGCCACCCATCCCCTTGACAGGGTGGTCCGACTTGTGGAAGGCGGGGACCGGGAGCAGGCCAGGGAACTGGTCGACGAGTGCCTGTTCGGTTGGCGGGACGCCATCCACGATGTTTACCGGTTCTGGTTGGCTCTGCTCTGGATCGAGGTCCGGGACACTCTCGGGCAAGAGGCGATGGAGGATGTTGTCAGAAGCTCGGGCCTCGAGTTGTTCGGGACCATGGACCCCGGGGGAACGGCTGATTCCCGATCGGCGTGGAAGGAGTACTGGCGGTGCCATCTCCGTCTGAACGACTACGACTGCAGCCGGGGAGTCGGCGTCTACCGGAACGCGGTCGAGGCCCTGGTGGACCCCTCCCTCATGGAAGCCGGGGTAGACACCGAGTCTCTGGTGGGGCTGATCAGCGAGGGGATCGGCGGGAACGGGAGCGGTCTGGGCCGGTTGCAACTCGACGGCTCCGAAATCGTGCACGAGGTCCGGTTGCCTTCGTGACCTCCCGTCGACTGGGAGTCGGCCTGGTGGGCGCCGGCGAGATCGCCCGCGCCGGGCATCTGGCTGCCTATGGTGACAACCCCGATGTGGTGGAACTGCGGGGTATTTACGACATCCGTGCACACAGGAGCGCGTCGCTGGCACAGGATGCCGGGGTTCCATCGGTCGGAGGGGTGGGGGAGGTGTTGGATGATCCCACGATCGACCTGGTGGATATAGCGGTACCTCCCCAGGCTCAAACGGGCATTGTGGCGGCGGCCCTGGAGGCGGGAAAGCACGTTCTCGCTCAGAAGCCGCTCGCTCCCGAACTCTCCACTGCCACCGAACTCGTCGAGATGGCTGAGCATGCCGGAAGGGTGCTTGCCGTCAACCAGCAGATGAGGTGGGCTCCGGCGATCACCGGTTTCCAACGATTCGCCGTTGGCAGGTCGGTGGAGTCGGTGGGTTTCGACCTCGTGTGGCCCATCGAACGCGGCGAAGGGTTGCCCCGTTGGCTCTCGGAGGCACCCCGTTTTGTCGTACTCTTCAACACCATCCACTTTCTCGACACCTGCCGGTGGCTGTTCGGAGAACCGAGAGAAGTACAGGCATGGCTAGGTGCTGCCGATATTCCCGGCATCGCCGGGGAGTCGGCGGTATACGCCATTCTCAGGTTCGACGACTTGGCGGTCACCATCCGTGACACTCGCCGACCCGAGGGAAGACACACCGCCTCCATGCGGGCCGTGGCGGCCGACGGTGTGTTCTTCGCCCACCTCGGAATGTGGGACGCCTATCCGCAACCGAGTCCGGACACATTGGTGGAGACGGTCGCGGGTTCGCCACCGACAGTTACTCGTCCTGCCGACTATTGGGTGCCGGATGCCTTCTCGGAGTCGCTCCGGCAGGTTGTCACGGCGATCCTGGAACGGCGCCAGCCCCCGACCTCGGGCCGGGACAACCTCAAGACACTCCGGCTGGTGGATGCCTGCTACCGCTCGGCTGCCAATCTGGGAAGGCCCATTCCGGTACGGGAATAGCAGGGGGTCCGGGCCCCCGTTCCTATATGACGGGGGGCCGCCACTGTCCTTTGAGAAGCGAGAGGAGTTGCCGGGACTCCTCGGTGACATCGACCTGATCGCATCCCCACCTCTCCATCCACACCAACTCGGTGCTGTGCCACCCCCGATAGGCGGCTCGCTCCAGGGCATGCAGGATCGGATCGAAATCTATCTCGTTGTGCTTCACCCGCACCTGAACCTTCTCGCGGCTGCCGGGCCTGAACTGAACATGGCGCGTTCTGTCGGCGAAGGAGGCGATCTCGGTCACGGACATCCCGCAGAAGAACATCATGGAGAGGTCCAGGGTGAGAGTCAGACCATCCACCGCGTCAAGCAGGTCCGCCACCCGTCCGGGGGTGTCGATCAGAGAACCCCAGTGGGGTTCGACCGACAACTCGAGTCCGTGGTCGGCCGCGATCTCCACCCTGGAACGAAGCGCCCGGGCGGCCCTGCGTAACGCCTCCCCGTGAGTGTCTCCGTTGTGCATGACTCCGGGGGTGATGGTCAATCCCGTTGCTCCCAGGCTCCGGGTCAGATGTACCGCTGCTTTGAAAATGCGGGTGGCCTCCCTCTGGTCGGAGGGATCGGGATGGGATGGGGTCAGTCGGTTCAAGTCAACACCGGGAATGAGGAAAACATCGGCGCACTGGAGGCCCGCTGTGTCGAGTTGGCGGTTGGTACGGGCAGATGTGGCCTGCCAGTCCGTGAGATCTGAGACTTTGAGGTGGGTGATGTTGTCGAAGATGCCGATGTCGACACCGTCATAACCCAGGTCGGCGGCGACGGCCATAACCGTTTGGTGGCGCAGGGATGGCCATCCGTAGTCCGCGCAGGAGTATTGCATTCCCATTTCGCGATCACGTTAGCACCGGCTGCGATCACGTTGGCGCCGGCTCCGGGACGGTGCCGGGCAAATTAAAAAAGGCTGCATTAGCGGGCAACCGCAGCATTTGCGGGCAATAATGAGACGGGAGCCCCCATTGGGGCGAAAGCAGAAAAGCTTAGGTAGGAGGAATTACTATGCATAGGCTCCCACGTACGATTATTGCGGCCGTCATGGCGGTGTCGCTGGTTCTGGCAGCCTGCGGCGAAGAGGATGCTGAGGAAGCACCCGAAACCACGGCGGCCCCCGTAACCACAGCCGCTCCCACGACCACGGCCGCTCCGGAAACCACTGCGGCGCCCGAGACCACCGCCGCCCCGGCGGGAGGGCTCGGTGCCGTGATCATGGAGTTGCCAACCACCATCGCCAATGCCGAGCAGGCGGCGGAAGCCACCTGGGTCGTCTGGGACGAGGACAGTTGCGAGTTCGTTGAAACCGACGACCACCCCGACTTCTACCAGGCCGTGCTCCGCGAGGCCGGCGACTCCGGCTACCGGTTTGCCTGGACTCCCGAAGACAACGTCTTCGACACCCTCATCGTGGCGAATGAGAGCTTCCGGGTGGCGGCGGCCGCTTCGGGCGCCGATGTGACCGAGTTCGACAACCTGTACCCGAGCCAGGAGCAGCCCCTGATCGTTGCAGACCTGGTGGTCCAGCACAACCCGGACGTTGTTCTCTCGATGAATGTTCTGGCCGATCTCAACCCGGCGATCATGAGCCAGTACAAGGATGCCTGCATCCCGGCCGTTGCCCATTCGGTGCCGCATCCCGGCCAGCCGTTCTTCGGTGGAGGCGAGTGGTACGCCGTGGGTCGCGCCCAGGCAGATTACCTGATTGCCGTGGCGCAGGACCGGGGTTGGACCACGGATGACACCACCGTTCTCCTGTGCTCCCACTCCGCCTTCGTCCAGGACCGGACCAGCCCCTATGCCTCCATCATCGGCTTCCGGGAGGTAGTCGAGGAGACATTCAACGTGGGGGCCGACAATATCCACGAACTGGAATGTCCCTCCGACATCGTCACCGACCAGGCCAATGTGGCCGACTGGCTGACCGCCCATCCCGACACCCAGAACATCATGGGCTTCGGCATCAATGACCTGCGCACGCTGGGCATGGTGAATGCCCTCCGTGAGGCGGATCGGGCCGAGACATCCATTGCCGGTGGCGTGGGACTCTCCCAGGAGTCGGTCGGTCCGCTGTGCGCCAACGATCCCACCTTCCTCACCTCGGTGGACTTCGTTCCCCAACTGTGGGGTGAGTACGGCATAGCGATAGCCCAGGACGTTGCCGAGAGGAACCCGATCCCGATGGAGATCTACCCTCAGGCGACAGTGGTGGACGCAGCCAGCATCGACCAGTCGAAGTGCTGATAGCCGGTAGCGAACCGAGCCACGTGTGACCGGCCGGAAGCCACCTTCATCCGGTGGCGCGGGCCGGATGCGAGCGAACGTCGGCGGGAGTCGGCGTTCGCTCGGCCTTGCTCTGGCGATCTTGGCCATCGGGATTGCCATGACAGTGGTGAGTCCAGTCTTCTTTCAGACCGGCAATTTCCTCAACATTGCCCGGGCGGTGGCCATAACGGGGATCGTGGCGGCCGCCTCGACCCCGATGCTGATCTCGGGCAATGTCGACCTTTCGGTGGCCGCCACCCTGGGACTGTCGGGGATGACGGCCGGGGCGCTCCTCGTTCAGGAGGTGTCCGTGCCCCTGGCCATCCTCGGCGCCCTGGTGGTGGGGATGCTCATGGGTGTCGTCAACGCCGTGATCGTGGTGAAGTTCAGGGTCAACTCTTTGATCGCCAACATCGGAACGGCGTTCATCGCCCGGGGAGTGGCTTTCATCATCAACGGCGGACGGTCCATATTCATCCCCGCCGAGTCATATGTGGACCTTGCCCAGGGATCAGCCTTCGGGATCCCCAAACCGGTCTTCTACATGGTGGTGGTGTTTGCGGTCATCGGTTTCGTGATGCGATACACCAAGGTGGGCGCTCACGTGTATGCGGTGGGCAGCAGCCCCGAGGCGGCGCGACGGGCGGGAATTAGTGTTCCCAAGATCACCTGGGGAGTGTTCCTGGCCTCCGGGCTCTTTTCCGGGTTGGCCGGGGTCGTGCTCACCAGCCAGGCGGGTTCGGCCTTTCCCTACGGCGGCCAGGGCAAGGAACTGGAGATCATCGCTGCGGTCATCGTCGGGGGGACGGCTCTGACCGGCGGTCGCGGTACGATCACCGGGACCATTCTCGGCGTGGTGCTTCTGGGCATCATCGCCAACTCGCTCAACCTGTTGGGTCTGCCGGCGCCTTACCAGGACATCTCGCGGGGACTTTTGCTGGTGGGCGCGGTGGCGACCGATCAGCTTTCTGGACGGACTCTCGGCGGCAGGGGCGTTTTCCGGGGCCTGCGGGCTGGAACAGAGGAGGGCTGATGGCTGCTGGGAACGGACGCGTCGTGGTGGAGGGTGTCGGCCTGAGCAAGTCCTACGGGCCGATAACGGCCCTCGACCAAGTGGACATCAATATCCGGGCCGGGGAGATCACCGCGCTGGTCGGCGACAACGGGGCCGGCAAGTCCACCCTCATAAAGATCCTGGCGGGCGCGGTGACCCCGGACGAGGGTGAAGTACGGATCAACGGGGAGAGGGTCACGCTCAGGAGCCCCGCCGACGCCCGTGATCTGGGCATCGAGACCATTTTCCAGGACTTGGCGCTCGCTCCCGACCGGGACGTGGTCACCAATCTCTTTCTGGGGAGGGAGGTGGTCCGCAAAGGGCTGGCCGGAAAGCTGGGCATGCTCGACAGGGGGGCGATGGCGGCGCGGGCATCGAGCCAGATAGAGTCGCTGGGGGTCAACATCCCACGGTCCACCGGTGTTCCCATCGGACAGATGTCGGGGGGACAGCAGCAGTCGGTGGCGGTGGCCAGGGCTGCGTTCTGGGCGGAGACGGCCATGTTCATGGATGAGCCCACGGCCGCCCTCGGGGTCCGGGAGTCCTCGAGAGTCCTTCAGCTCGCCCGCCAGATAGCCGCACGGGGAGTGGCGGTGGTGCTGATCAGCCACATCCTTCCCCATGTGATGGAACTGGCCGACCGGGTGGTGGTGCTCAGGCACGGCCAGAAGGTGGCCGAACTCACCGAGGACATAACCATGGACCGGTTGGTAACCCTCATTGTGGGGGTGGGCACCCACGACGCCGCCGACTGAGGCGGAGACCCGGGGCAACGGGGTCCGGTGACCGCCACCTCGATCTGATCCGGGCCGCGGTCGGGGCCTCTCGGATGTCAGCGGGGAATGGTGGTGTGCTTGTATTCGTTGAGCCGGTTCCAGGAGAGGAGTTCCAGGGCGCGGTCGAGGTCGTCCAGCCGGTTGCGTTCCATGAAGCGGATGAAGACCGCTTGGTCACCGGTGATGAAGGTGGGCACTCCGAAGACCATGTGTCGGTCAACAGCGTTCATGTGCTCTCCGGCGATCTTGCAGAGAGGCTCTCCGGTGGCGACCACTTCGGCCACCTTCTCGGGATCGCACCCGGCACCCGCCACTGCGTCGGCCACCACTGCGGTGTCCTTCAGATCGAGGCCGTGCTCATGGCGGGCGGCGAAGAGGGCGAGATGGGCTCTGGGAAAGAACTGCGGCCAGTGATCGCGGATGGCGACACCCCACTGCAGGGCATCGAGACCGGGCTGGCCTTCGGGACTGTACCACACCGCTGTCTCCCCTTCGGAGGTGTGCACCTGCGCCAGGGAGAAGGCGGTGAACTCCACATCCCAGGGCCGACCCTCCGCCAGTCCGGTGATAACGGCCTCGTGGGCGTTGCGGGCGAAGGGGCAAAGGTAGTCGAAGTTGACGGCGAACTTCATTCCCATGGCTCCCGGGGTCAGTCCCAGACGTAAGGCTCAGGCACGAAGCCGGGCTTGAATCGGGCTATCTCAGCCTTGGCGACTGCCCGGCGATGTACCTCGTCCGGCCCGTCTGCCATCTGCAACCAGCGGCCCAGGGCATAGAACGACGCCAGGGGGAAGTTGTCGGTGAAGCCGGCCCCTCCGAACACCTGGATCGCCCGGTCGGCGACGTAGCAGAGCATGTCCGGCACCACCACCTTGATGGCCGAGATCTCGACGCGAGCCGCCCTGACGCCCACCTTGTCGATCAGCCAGGCGGTTTTCAGCACCAGCAACCTGGCCTGTTCGATCTTTATGCGCGACTGGGCTATCCAGTCCCGGACCACCCCCTGTTCGGCCACGGTCTTGCGGAAGGCGGTCCGAGCCTTGGCGCGGCTCACCATCATGGTGAAGCACCGCTCCGCGGCGCCGATGGCCCGCATGCAATGGTGGATCCTTCCCGGTCCCAGTCGAGCCTGGGCGATGGCGAACCCCGATCCCTCGGTGCCCAGGAGGTTTTCGGCCGGTACCCGTACGTTGTTGTAGTGGATGGTGGCGTGGCCCCCGCGGTGCTGGTAACCAAAGACTGTGGGAGTGTCCTCGATCGTGACTCCCGGGCTGTCCAGGGGAACGAGGACCATGCTCTGGCGCCGGTAGGGATCGG
>CAYWGY010000140.1:0-7326 GCA_964458055.1 uncultured Acidimicrobiaceae bacterium
TATTCATGACTTCCTTCTCAGGTGCGCGCAATGATCTCGACCGGTATCTCGGTGACGCAGTCCTCGAGTTCGTCGAGGTGGGGATGGAGCACGGTGTCCGAACACCTGCCGATGGCCTCGAACAGCCCTGACACGATCCCGCGGTCCAGGGAACATACCACCTCGGGATGGCTGACGGCGGCTTCCCCGAACGGACAGTGATAGGTTAGAAGCCGCCCCGTCTCCCAATCAGGATTCATGGCGAAGCCGATTCCGCTCATGGCGCCCATCACACCCCGTACCGCCTCCTCGTATCCGGCCTCCGAGGGGGTTCCGATTTCGGTGGCCAGTTCCTCTCCGTACTCCTTCCCCACTTCCTCTGCCAACTCGGCGAGGTCGTCGGGAGATAGGCGGTCGAGGATCCTGGTCAGGAGGTCCGCCAGCAGGTCGTATCGAAGCATCGGGTAGGAGATCTCGATATTCCGCTGGCTGGACTGGTAGTGCTTGGGAGGCCTTCCCGCCTTCCTCACAGGGGGCGGCGGATGGGCGCTCACCTGCAGGTATCCGCCCTCGGTGAGCTTCTCCAGGTGGTGGCGGGCGAGATTGCGGTGGATTCCGAACAACTCAGCAACGTTGCCTACCGTGAGTGGCTCGGCCGATTCTCGCACAGCGATGAAGATGGCTCGCCGCGTAGGGTCTCCCAGTGCGGAGGTCAAGGCTGCTATTTGCTCTTCGACTACCTGGTGGTGCATATCACGGACCCTCGCACTGACACCCAGGGATTATAGTTACAGCCGATGGCCTCTCAGGGTGCCTTGAAGTCCGCTCTAGGGGCGGTCGAAGATCCGCTGCTGCAACGTTCTCTCGATTCTTTGGACGTGCTGCGCGCCGTGAAGACGCGCCGCTTCGGCGCTCCCACCGTCACCGTGGCTCTGCCGGTGCCCAACTATCCGGTGCTGGAGGAGTTGGTTGCCAGGTTGCGGGAGGCGGCAGGAGTCCTGGTCTCCGACTTGGACGTGCGGACCGAGGTGATGACCGATCCCGAGCGGGCCGAGTTCATGGAGCGCATCCGCCGCGAATCCGGTCCCCCTCCGGGAGAGACCGGCTCAAGGACCCGGGTGGTGGCGGTGTCGTCGGGAAAGGGTGGGGTGGGGAAGTCCTCCGTCGCCACCAACCTGGGACTTGCCCTCCGCGACCTGGGCAGGAGCGTGGGGCTGATAGACGCCGACATCTGGGGCTTTTCGATCCCGAAGATGCTGGGCATAGGCCGGCCGCCCGTGGTAATTGAGGGAGCCATCATCCCTCCGCGGGCATACGGGGTGAGCGCCATGTCCATGGACTACTTCGTTCCCGACGACCGGGCGGTGATATGGCGGGGACCGATGCTCCACAAGGCCCTGGAGCAGTTCCTCAAGGACGTGTTCTGGGACTCTCCCGACTACCTGTTGATCGACATGCCACCCGGAACCGGCGACATCGCCATCTCCATCCAGAACTTCTTGCCGAGATCCCAGGTCTTGCTGGTCACCACTCCCCAGCCCACCGCACAGCGGGTTGCAAGGCGGGCGGCGCTCATGGCTGCCCAGGTGAACCAGGAGGTGATCGGGGTGGTGGAGAACATGTCCTGGTTCACCGGTGACGACGGCAAGCGCTATGAGTTGTTCGGAGCGGGGGGAGGACAGGCACTGGCGGACGAACTGGAGGTGCCCCTCATGACCAGGATCCCGCTGCTGCCCATGATGCGGGAGGGAGCCGACCGGGGGGTTCCGGTCACGGTGGCCGCTCCGGAGAGCGAGGCGGCCAAGGCCTTCGCCCGGTTGGCGACGGCAGTAGAGGGCGCCCGTCCCCGGGTCCGCTTCCATCCCGAGTTGGTGGTCCGCTAAACCCGCCATTACGGCTTTCGGAGAGTTCGGGGGGTCATGGCCGGGGGTTGGGGTGCTCCCTGCTCTCAGGAGGAGGGAGACTGGAGAGTGTTTGCCAGGCTTTGCATGACCTGTTTTATTCTCCGGTAATCGCGGCTGATACCGGCGATTGTGGTGCCCACCCAATGCCCGTGGGAGATCAGATTGCGATTGTTGGCAACCGTGTTGATGGCATCGCGGCTTCTGCCGTCCAGTGTCTCTTCGCACTGGTTCCGCCATTTCCGGTCGAATTCCCCCAGCAACTTCAACAGCGCCTCCGCCTTTAGGTTTCGCCCTCTCTGCAACTGCCTCTGGGCGTAGCGGGCAACAGGCGGTGATGTCCTCTGTGTTATGTAGGTTGCCAACAAACCCTGAACGGACTGTTCCATGTAACCGTACACCAGTACGGTGAGGTACCGTGCAAAGTCTGCCTGTAGTTCGAAGTCATCCGACGGGAGGTCTCGGACTCTCTCGAATGCAGCCTCCAGGCGCTGTCCGCGTCTGGTCAGATCGGTTGGCGGAGTCATTGCACTGCGGCAAATGTCTCTCGGGAGAGACTGAGACGGGTTGTCACGTTTGACTTCTGAGCCGTGCCGGTGCCGACCGCTTCCCGGTAGTCCTTCCTTGCGATGAGCTGGGAGTGGGCTTTCTTCAGAGAACCGATGTCGGTCATCGGCCCGGCATCCAGTCGGTGCGCGACACCGACAAAGATCGATTCCAGTACGGCCGCGTTGAGGCGGCCCTCCTGTAGCCGGAAGGCACCCGCGCCGATTCCGGCCCGGATTAGACCGGTGGTATCTTCGAAGACCGATCTCAGGTAGGCCAGGCGATCGTTGGTGGGGTTCCTGTGGTCACTCATGTACCGGTTCAGGAAGCCTTTCATGGGCGGGTCGTATTCGTCGCTACGTTCGTACATGGCAAGGCAGCGAAGGATCAATTCCTGGTCCTTGAGCCTCCTGCTCTCCGGCAGTCCGTAGAGGAGTCTCCAACTCTCGTTGCTGTTCAACTCCGAGAGGAGCCTCATCAGTTTTCCGCCGTAGAGCGCCACCCGGATCTCTTGGGGATTGAGCTGGGTCCCTCCGGTGTTGAGGCGCTCGAAGATCTGGTAGATACTGGTCTTTTCCTCGGTCGGCATGTCTTCGCGAACCACCGTTGCATGTATCAGGTTGTTGTCAAGTCGGCGGCGGTCCTCGGGAAACAGGTCGCCATACGACTTGTCGCGGTACTTGTCATGGACTTTGCTCAGAGGGGGACCGTTGTCTGTGCAGTACTCCTGCAGGGACCTGAGCCGTTGCTGTCCATCCAAAACCAGGTACTTGTGGTTGGGTTCCGCCACCAGAAATATTCCTGGTACCGGGAAGCCAAGCAATAGCGATTCGATGAATTTGTCCTTTTGGGGTTTGCTCCACACCGACCGCCGCTGGAATCCCATGACGGTCGATGCGCCCTGGGGTGTGTGGGTGTCGAAGGAGGGGATGAGGATGTCGCCGCGATTCAACCGAGCCACGATGTTGTCCACTGTGAAATCCGCTCCATAGGCGGTGATGTTGTCTTGGAAAGGAATGACCTCTTCCTCGGGCAGGATGTCATCGACGGAAGCATGCTCATCGACGTGTTGCTCTTGGGCCAGTGTGTCGGACATGAGACCTCTCCTCTGCGCTTCGATTCTCCCTCACCTACCGCATGACCGACTATAACGACCCGGCGGTTTATATAAGTGGTGTGAATCGGACGGCGGAGCGCTCCACTAATCTGGAAGCATTGTGGAGATTCGTTCCCCGAGTGTGCGCAGAGAGTGGTCCGAGGAGACCAAGGCCCGGGCTGAGGAGATAGTCGGGAGGTATCCGCAGCCGCGTTCGGCGGTGATGCCGCTCCTCTATCTGGCCATGGCCGAGGAGGGCTATCTCACCGACAACGGGATGCGCGAGGTTGCGAAGATGGTCGGCCTCACCCCCGCCCAGGTAAGTGCGGTGGCTTCGTTCTACACGATGTACAAGAGGGATGACCCCGGGAGTTATCTGATCTCCTGCTGCACCTCCATCAGTTGCATGCTGCTGGGATCCGACGAGGTGCTGTCGGCCATCGAGGACGAGTCCGAAGTCATGGCCGACCAGGCCGGCGCCGAGGACCTGATCACCGTTGAACACGTCGAGTGCATCGGCGCCTGCGGGGGAGCCCCGGCGGTGACCGTCAACTACGAACTGATCGAAGGGATGACCGAAGACAAGGCCAGGGAACTGGTGAGGTGGCTCTACAACGCCCGCCCGGAGGACATCGGCGGCGCCGAGTGCCAGGAGTTGTTCGGAGGGCGCAGGAGTTTCGACTGGGGACCCTTCGACCGGGAGTCCGCCGTCGGCCCCTATCCCGCCTTCGGACCGCTGGGAACGGTGACCGTCAGGTCGCCGAATGGGGAGGATCAAACCTGATGGGCGCCGTCATCATCACCGACCGGATGGAGAGGTTTCCCTCCGACAGCCACACCCTGGAGCGTTACGTGGCGACCGGCGGCTACCGGGCCCTAGGAAAGGCTCTCGGGATGTCTCCGGGGGATGTGACCACCGAGGTGAAGAGCGCCAACCTCCGCGGAAGGGGAGGAGCGGGCTTTCCCTGCGGGGTGAAGTGGGGCTTCCTCGCTCCCGGTAAGCCCGCATACCTGGTGGTGAACGGCGACGAGTCGGAGCCGGGGACCTTCAAGGACCGCCAGCTCATGGAGCGGGACCCCCACCAGATGCTGGAGGGGACCATCATCGCCTCCTACGCCAGCGACGTCCACCACGCTTTCATCTACATCAGGGGGGAGTACCCCCGCTCGGCCCGAAGGATCCAGCAGGCGGTCGACGAGGCCTACGCCGCCGGCTACCTGGGCGCCGACATCCTGGGGACCGGCTATGACCTGGAGGTCACGGTCCACCTGGGCGCCGGCGCCTACATTTGCGGAGAGGAGACGGCTCTTCTGAACAGTCTCGAGGGGCGCCGCGGCGAGCCCCGCCTGAAGCCGCCCTACTACCCCGCCGCCAAGGGTCTCTACATGAAGCCAACCATCGTCAACAACGTCGAGACCCTCTCGAACGTTCCCTGGATAATCGAGAACGGCGGTGAGGCATTCTCCTCCATCGGTCCGGACGGTTCCCGGGGGACCCGTCTCTTCTCCATCTCCGGACACGTGCGCCGCCCGGGAAACTACGAGTTGGTGATGGGTCTCAGTTGGCGGGAGTTGATCTACGATGTGGCGGGAGGGATCCCCGGCGACCGCGCTCTCAAGTGCTGGATCCCCGGAGGCGCATCGGCGCCCGGGTTGGTGCCCGCCGATCATCTCGATCTACCCGTGACCCTCGACGACACCGCCAAGGCCGGTTCGATGCTGGGCTCGGGCGCGGTGGTGGTCATGGACGAGACCACCTGTACCGTCAGAGCCGCCGAACGGGTGGTGCGTTTCTTCGCCCACGAGTCCTGCGGTCAGTGCACCCCCTGCCGGGAGGGTTGTTCGTGGCTCGAGAGGATTCTCCGGCGCATCGAGGAGGGCGCCGGGAGGATCGTGGACGTCGACATGCTGCTGGACATCTCCGACAACATCTCTCCCGGGCTGGCCTGGCCACCCCGGATGACCACCATCTGTCCGCTGGGTCCGTCGGCGGTCTCTCCCATCCTGGCGATCACCGGTTACTTCAAGGACGAGCTCATGGCGCACATCCACGAGGGAGGTTGTCCCCTTGGCTGAGCTGGTAACCGTAACCATCAACCGCCGGGAAGTGGACGCGCAGCCCGGGGAGATGCTCATCAAGGCCGCCCAGGACAACGGGGTCTACATTCCCCGGTTCTGCTGGCACCCCCGCATGAACCCGGTGGGAATGTGCCGGATGTGCCTGGTGGAGATCGAGACGCCCCGCGGTCCTCTGATGGTTACCTCCTGCACCACCCCGGTGTCTGACGGAATGAAGGTCGACACCGTCAAGCCCGAGGTGAAGAAGGCCCAGGAGGGGATTCTGGAGTTCCTCCTCATCAACCATCCCCTGGATTGTCCCGTGTGCGATCGCGCCGGCGAGTGCCCCCTCCAGGACCAGACCATGGCCTATGGTCCGGGAGAGAGCCGGTTCGTGGAGGAGAAGCGTCACTTCGAAAAGCCCATCCCCATCTCCGAGTTGGTGATGCTGGACCGGGAGCGCTGCATCCTCTGTGCCCGCTGCACCCGCTTCTGCGAGGAGATCTCGGGAGATCCTCTCATCGAATTCCAGGACAGGGGCAACTACACCCAGGTGAACACCTTCCCTGACGAACCGTTCCGCTCCTATTTCTCGGGTAACACCGTCCAGATCTGTCCGGTGGGCGCCCTGACCGCCACTCCCTACCGCTTCCGGGCCCGCCCGTGGGACCTGGTGGCGGTGGAGTCGACCTGCCAGTACTTCTCGAGTGGCGACCGTATCAACCTCCAGTCCTCCCAGAACCGGCTCCTCCGTATCCTGGGTGTGGATTCGGAGCCCACCAACCAGGGATGGCTCTCCGACAAGGGCCGGTTCGGTTTTGAATACGTGGCCTCACCTTCCCGGCTGACCGTCCCCCTCGTCAGGGGCGAGTCGGGAGAGCTGGAGGAGACCTCCTGGGGAGTGGCGTTGGAACGGGCCGCCCAGGGTCTGAACGAGGTGATTTCCGGCTCGGGCGGGAGAGCCGTGGCGGGCCTGGGAGGCGCCCGGAGCACCAACGAGGACGCCTATGCCTTCTCGAAGTTCCTCCGGGTGGCGGTGGGCACCAACAACGTCGACTGCCAGATGGACGACGGGCTCCATCCGGGGCTCCTGGCCGGGATAGTGAACCGGGCCCGGATCGGCGATCTGGAGAAGGCGGGCTCCATCCTGGTATGGGGACCCGACCTGAAAGAGGAACACCCCACTCTCTATCTGAGGGTGAGAAGGGCTGCCCAGGAGTTGGGTGCTTCCTTGGTGGTGATCCATCCCCGACGCACGGGTCTGGACGACCGGGCCACCGTGAAGGTCACCTACCGCCCCGGTGAGGGTGGCGAGATCCTGGACGAACTGATGAACGGCGAAGGAAGGATGGCCGAGGCGCGGGAGGTCCTGTCCAACGGACCGGTGGTGGCGCTGCTGGGCCGGCCCGGTTACGGCGACTGCGCCGACGTCGCCGAATCGGCGGCGGCATTCGTCCGCTCGCTCCCCGAGGCCTCCATACTGCCCCTGGCTCGCCGGGGCAACGTGTTCGGCGCTCTCGACATGGGGCTCAGCCCGGCGTTGCTCCCCGGACGAACCCAGCGAGGTACCGATGCCGCCGACATGTTGTCGGAGCAATGGGGGGAGATTCCCAGCCCCTCGGGCATGGACTGCCGGAAGATACTGGAGAGTGCCCGATCAGGTGAGATCGGCGCCTTGATCCTGATGGGCGCCGACCCGGTCCGGGACGTGCCCGACGGAAAGTTGGCGAGGGATGCTCTTGAGGA
>CAYWGY010000141.1:0-2342 GCA_964458055.1 uncultured Acidimicrobiaceae bacterium
ATTCAGCAAGATGTTGGTGGAGCGCTTGGAGTCGGGGGCCGCCCCGCCGGACCTGGTCCACAGCCACTACTGGCTCTCGGGATGGGCGGCGTTGGAGGCAAAAACCCGTCTGAACATTCCCATGGCAAACTCCTTTCACACCCTGGGGCGGGTCAAGGACGCCACCAGGAGGCGGGACCAAACTCCCACAGACCCGGTGCGCATCGCCGCCGAACAGGCCCTGATTGCCGCCGCCGACTGCGTGGTGGCTTCCACTCCTGCCGAGGCCGACGACCTCATGGACCACTACGGCGCCGACCCCGCAAAACTGTGCGTCTCCCCACCGGGGGTCAACCGCGTCCACTTCCAGCCGGGAGACCGCCGTCAGGCACGGGCCCGGTTGGGAATGGGAGAGGGACCCATGGCCCTGTTCGTGGGAAGGATCCAGGCGCTGAAGGGTCCCGACATCGCCCTGGGAGCGGTGAGCCTGGCCCGAGAACGCCTGGAGGACATGAGCCTGGTGGTGGTGGGAGGCCCCAGTGGACCCGAGGGCGCTCGGGAGATGGAGTCCCTCAAGAGAGCGGCGGCCGAACTGGGGCCCGACGCGGTCCGCTTCCACCGCCCCGTGAGCCACCGCGTCCTGGCCGACTACTACCGGGCGGCCGATGTGCTCCTTGTGCCCTCGCGGAGCGAGTCGTTCGGTCTGGTCGCCGCCGAAGCGCAGGCGTGCGGACTGCCGGTGGTGGCCGCCCGCAGGGGAGGGCTCAAATATGTCGTGGAGGACGGAGGCTCCGGTCTCCTGGTGGATGGCTTTGACCCGGCGGGTTACGCCGCGGCCGTGTGCAAGATCGTCGAGGACAACCAACTGCGCTCAGCCATGTCGGCGCGGGCGGTGGAATGGGCCTCCCGGTATTCCTGGCAGGCGACATCCGACAGGTTGCTGGAACTCTACGGCGGCGTGCTGCTGCAGAGATGACCGACCCCGCCGCCACACTGGTCGAGACCGTCCGGTCCTGGGTGGCCGATCCAGAGAGCGACGTCGAGTATTACGAGCAGGTGGAAGACCGCTGGGCGGTGCGGATGAGGCAGGCCGTCCGTTCGGCCACCACGGTCTGGTGGACCGTGGGAGACCGGAGCGTCACCGCCGAGGCCTACGTGCTGCCGGCGCCTCCCGCCAACCAATCGGAGGTGTACCGCCTGTGCCTCCTGCGCAACCATCGCATGTGGCGATGCCACTTCGCCCTGGACCGGGAGGGCGCCGTGGTCGTGGTCGGGCGCCTGCCGGTCTCAGAGGTCAGTCCCGACTCGCTGGACCGGCTGCTGGGTGAGATCTACGAAGCCGTCGAACTGAGCTTCCGCCCCCTGGTGATGATGGCCTTCCAACGGGGATGAGGACCCGGAGAAGCGGTCCGGAGGCCGGTCGCGAAAAATAACCCCCGGAGCGGGCTTGCTCATTCCATCCCCATCGTTTCATGCTGTACATGACGGGCGGATAGGGAGACATCCTCCGGGCGACACCACGAAGGGAAGGCGGGATGCCGCTGGAGAAGTCTCCCCGCCCGTAGCTCTTGGTGACTATAGTGGTGACCATAGTCATATTGCGTCGGCGAAGGTAACGGAACAATGCCAAAGGGCTCACGGATGATGAAAGCGTCGGAGTTCAAGGCAAAGTGCCTGGGACTCATGGACGAAGTGGCTGCCAGCGGGGAAGAGATAGTTATCACCAAGAACGGACGTCCGGTCTCACGACTCGTGCCCTACCACAGCAGACCCGACTCGTTCTTCGGGCGTGACCGGAACATCATCCGCATTGTGGGTGACATCACCCAACCGATAAGCGTCGACTGGGAGGCTGCCACCGGCCCCGGAGGCGGACTCAGCCCGTGATCCTCCTGGACACCCATGTCCTTGTCTGGTTGATGGCCGGGGACCCTCGTCTGGGCCGGACCAGCAGAAGAGCCATCGATCAAGCCCTGGAGGCAGGAGAAATGGCAGTGTCTGCGGTCTCCTTCTGGGAGACCGAGATGCTCCGCCGACGGAACCGCATCCAACTGGACTTAGAAACAGGCGCTTGGCGACGTCGCCTCATCGATGAAGGCCTCGTCGAAATCCCCCTGGACGGCGAGATCGCCATCCGAGCCGCCGGCATGATCGATTTTCATGGCGATCCCGCCGACCGGTTCATAGTGGCCACCGCTTTGGAAGGCCACCGCCTGGTCACCGGAGACCGACGAATTCTCGCTTGGCCCGGTCCCCTGGCCACCCTGGAGGCCACTCGATGATTTCGGGGCCGGCGTTGCCGACCTTGCAGAGGGCATGGTGTTTCTTCCGGATGGCTCTTCAGAGGTTCTAGCCTTGTACTT
>CAYWGY010000141.1:2352-7239 GCA_964458055.1 uncultured Acidimicrobiaceae bacterium
GACGAGCCTTCCGATCAGCTTCCTCTCCGATTTCGGAACAGACGACGAGTTCGTGGGGGTGGTGCATGGGGTGATAGCCCGCATCTCACCGGAAACACGGGTGATAGACGTAAACCACAGGGTGGCCCGCGGCGATATCCGGGCCGGAGCGCTGGCTCTGCTGCGAGCCGTCCAGTACCTGCCTTCGGGGGTGGTGCTGGCGGTGGTCGACCCCGGAGTGGGGACCGACCGGCGCGCCCTGGCGGTACAGACCACCGAGATGGTTTTCGTGGGACCCGACAACGGCCTGCTCTCTCCGGCGGTGGCCATGATGGGTGGCGCCCAACTCATAGTCTCCATCGAGAATCCCGACTACCGCCTCCCGGGGGCGGGCGCCACCTTCTGGGGCCGGGACGTCTTCGCTCCGGCGGCCGCTGTCCTGGCCTCCGGAGAGGCGTCGCCAGGCGAGTTGGGCCCCCCGGTCGGCGCCCACGAGGTGAAGCCGCTCTTGCTACCCCTGCCGGAGGTGGACCCCGGCCGTGTCAGCGGCGAAGCCTGGTGGGTCGACACCTACGGCAACGTCCAAACCAACATCTCCCCCGACGACCTCCACGAAGCCGGTTTGGATGACTGCCCGGAACTGGTGGTGCGAATAGGGGCCTCCGTGCACAGGATCCCGAGAGTCAAGACCTATGCCGATGTGCGAGCGGGGCAACCGTTGATCCACACCGACTCGGCGGGACTCCTGGCGCTGGCTGTGAGGGAGGGAAGAGCCTGTGATGAACTGAGCCTCGGCGAGCGAATGTCCGTGGTTATGGAGAGAACACCAGTCCCCACAATTGCGCCACGCCCGCGATCACGATGATCAGAGCCAGGGCCACGATCGCGATGGCTGTTCCAGGTCGCATTCACACTCTCCCGACAACGGTTGGCAAGCTTTCCCCAGGATATCCCTGACGGCGGCGCCAATGGGTAGGCAACCCTTCCGCCTGGTCCTCTACACCCGCCCGGAATGCCATCTGTGTGCGGTAGCGGCTCCCAAGGTGCGGCGGGCCGCCTTCGTCACGGGCGCCGCCGTCTGGGAGGTCAACGTCGACGACGACCCCGAACTGGCAGTCGACTACGGCATGCGCATCCCGGTGGTTGAAGGTCCCGGTGGAGCGGTGCTGGCCGAGGGGGAAATCAACGGGCTACGGCTCTGGGCGGCGTTAATCCGGATGAGATGGAGGCGGGACTCCGGGAAGTGAGTGTGGTGGAGGCGGTGGACCTCAGTGGTCCTCGGCTTCGGGCTCGGCTTCGGTTTCCACCTCGGCGGTCGTCTCCTCTCCGCCTTCGCCGGGTTCCTCCTCGCCTGCGACCAGGCCGCAGGCGACCAGGGTCTCGTCGGGATCGGCGCCCCCGAAGCGGATCCGCTCGAAAGCCACCACCGAGGCGATCTCCTCGGCGGTGTTGCTGGTGGCAAAGCCTGCCATGAAACCTCCTCCCCCCACCGTTTTCGCCAGGTCGCCGTAGGTGTCGATGCCGGCGTCCTGGAAACCGCCGGTGCCCAGGGTCACCCACTCGATGTGGTCGGTGCAACTGGAGAAGGTCGAAAGCACCGTGGCCAGCGCCGGGCCCACTCCTCCCTCGCCGTTAGCGCCGTGGCATCCCGCACAAGTCTCGAAGACAACCTCCCCCACCGCCAGGTAGGCGCCGGCGGTGTCCTCGGCGCGGCCGCTGAACTCACTCCCATCGCAGTTCGCCACGGTGGAGTCGATCCGGTTCACCGCCAGTTCCACTCCTCCCTCCACGCATCCCGCCCGGGCGGAGTTGCCGGCAAGATAGAGCAACCCGATCATGGGCACGATCAAGAAGAGGGCGGCCAGCCAGCGGGGCAGGGTGGACGAGGTCCTCTCCATCAGCCGGGCGGTGGGCACCGAGACCACCACCGGGAAGGAAACCGCCTCCTTGGTGGTCACCTCCGACGGGGGAGGCGGGGGCGCCGCCACAACCGGCGCAGGCGCGGCCGGGGCTGGTGCAGCCGGTGTCACCGGTGCAGGGGGTTTCGCCGGGGCGGGCGCAGGTTCCGGCGGGGATGCGGCAACAGGCGCAGCAGGTTCGGGGGCGGGCGGAGCGGCGGCAGATGAAGGAGGAGCGGCCGCCGGAGGGGAACCACCTCCGGCCCAGGCTTGAAGGACGGATTCAACCGGGATGCCGTCGGCGTCGGCCCGAGCCTCGGCCGACCGCTGCACCAGTTCCTCGGGAGCACCCATGGCCTGGGCGGCCCTGGCCAGATACTCACTCACTGTCGACACCCTCCGTCGAGACTCGCGACTCCACCAGGTAGGCCACCAGCGCAGCCATGTCACCTCCTCCGTAGGCGATATGGCCCTTGTCTCCGGAAAGTACCCCCTCGATGTCTTCGGGGGTCATGCGGTTACCCACATTGGCCAGGTCCGGACCGTATCGCTGGCGGCCGATCACCTGGTTGGTGTCCGAGAGGGTAACTCCCCCCAACCCGGCCATCGCTGCCAACTGGGCATCGGCGACGATGGGCCGGACCACCTGGGTATGACAACTCGCGCATCCCTGCGCCAGGTACTCGTCCTGGCCGACCAGGGCCGCCGCGCTGTAGCGAATCTCGGAATGGAATGCTCCCCTGCCCGTACCCGAGAACGCCGGCGCCACCAGGGTCACGGCCAAACAGAGAATCAATAGGGCTGCCCCTCCCAGGAGATAGCGGAAGGGCCGGTCCACGCGCCCCACCAGCACCGGGGGCGGGCCCGACGGAGCTTCGACGCTGACCACGACCGTAGGGGCCTCCACGGGGGATACGGGCGCGGCGGCAGGCTCTGGCGGTGGAGGAGATGGCGTGGGACTCGCCGCAGCGGCTGCCGGCGTCTCCGAGGGCGGAGCGGAGGAAGGCTCAGGAGAGGGAGGAGTCTCCACGGCAGGCGCGGGGGCCGGCGGGGAACCACCACCCGCCCATGCCGACAGCACGTCATCGACCGACACACCATCCGCCCGGGCGCGTGCTTCCGCCGAGCGCAGCACCAACTCGGCCGGAGCGCCCACCGCCTGGGCGGCTGCGTCCAGGAATTCACTCATCATCGCCCTCCCTCATCGCAGCCCCCTCATCGGGGTCCCCGGCGTCCGGCGACGTCTCATCGGCCGGAGCGAGGATCTCCTGGCTCACGGCGCGCCCGGACGTGAAGGTCCTGAGCACCGCCAAACAGAATGACAGTTGGCCCGCCAGGGCGACCAACCCCGAGATCACGGACAGACCCACCAGGAGAGACGCCATCCCCCCCAGGCTCTCCCAACCTTCACCGGTGGGACCTACGCCGGTGAAGGACCCACCCGACCAACTGTAACCCGAGACCAGGCCGGCCATCACCAGGAGTGCGGCCGTCAGACCGACACCCCAGAAGGTGGCTCTCAGGTGGACGGTGGCGAACCTCAGGTTCACCATCCTCCTACCGGTGATCGAGGGGAGGGCCTGATACGACCAGGCGGCCACGAGAAGGCCACCGGCTCCGAACAGGGCCGCATACAGGACCCCGTCCCAGTAGGGGGTGAGACCCACCACCGCGGAGGCCGAGCGGACCGTTCCAAAGACTGTGAGCGCCGCCACCAACAGGACGAAGAAGGCCCCCGAGAGAGCAGCCGCCACCACCGGCCTCTCACTTCTCTCGGCCCATTTCGTGTCGGTGGTCAGGGCGAGGTTGGCGGTGTTGGCCAGTGCCGACACGGGAAGGGCGAGGGTCATGAGGAACGCCACCGCCTCCAGCCAGCCGGGTATGGGACCGAACACCAGCGGCGCCACGCCCGACCACGCGGAAGCGAAGGCCAGCGACCAGAAACCGACCCGAGCCAACTGCCTGCTGGCGAGGGGGTTGCCGGTCTCCTTGACCAGGACGTAGTAGGAAAGCCCGATTCCCATTCCCATCACCCACAGATTGGCCAGTCCGAACAGAGAAACCGACTCGGATACAGCGGCGCCCACCCCCGTTGGCAATGGTATGGCCCCCGCCAGGTACAGCAGGGGAAGCCACACGACTCCCGCCATTGCGTACCACAGGGAAACGTAGATGTTGGGTTCCCTGCGGCGACGGACCGTGGCCACCGTCACCACCATCGGGACCGCCAGGGTGGCCGCCAGGGGAAGGGAAATCCACCAGGGAAGGGAGAAGGGGCCGGTTCCGTCACCGGCGCCCAGCAGCACCGCCAAGGCGCCTGCAAGCGTCACCGCGGCTGTTGCCGCTCCCCCCACCACCGCCAGTTCCTCCCTGCGCATACGGGTCCCCGTCAGCCTGGGCAGGATGTAGTAGACGCCCCCGATCAGGGACAGGGTCAACCAGCCGATCACCGTGAGCAACAGCGCCACCGGGCGTATCCGGCCGTACGAGAAGGGGCCGGTCAGGGTGCCGGGAAAACGCAGTTCCACCATGGCCACCAGCCAGACGATGCCGGCCACCGCCAGAAATGCGGTCGACAGGATTATGTGCCACTTGGCAGCGGTATCGGGTGCCGAGGCGCCCGACCAACCAACGCTCCGTCTTTCCAGATCCTCTGGACTTCTGTCTCGATTATTCTTGGTCACGTTCAGAGCGCTGCCCCCGGTGGCTCCGGATGGAAGGTTAGCCATGATCACCGCTCCAAAAGATAGCAAGGTCGGAACCCCCCTCGGCGCGGTGGTTCGGCGAAGATGCCGGAGGGGCCTCCGGGACCGGGAGGGCGCCATAACTTTGTTTGCAACCGGCTCCGGTGTAAAAATAGGAGTGCTTCAACTCCGAAAGGCAATCGGGTAGAGATGCATCGCATCGCAGCAATAAGCGACAAGACGATTTCGATTAGTGTGTTGTAGGGTATTTCTGCGATTGGATGCCTATCTACCCGATTTCCATTAGGAGTTGTAGAACTCCTATT
>CAYWGY010000142.1:0-272 GCA_964458055.1 uncultured Acidimicrobiaceae bacterium
CGCGCACACCGTGATGCAGGGGTGGGAGGCGATTGCCCACAGATCGGCCGAGACGTCGAATGAACTTCCCGCTCCCGGCGACACCCCGCCGATGCCTCCCGTCACGAACACCTCTATGCCGCAGCGCGCAGCGGTGAACAGGGAGGCGCCCACCGTGACCCCGCCGTCTCCACCTTCGGCGATGATGCGGGGTATGTCCCTCTCCTGCACCTTGGAGGCCTTCGGGGAAGTGCCCAACCGCTCCAACTCCTCCCCGGTCAGCCCGCACACCA
>CAYWGY010000142.1:290-7217 GCA_964458055.1 uncultured Acidimicrobiaceae bacterium
TCCCAGCACTCCGATCATGGCCGGGACCGCCCCGCCCCGCCGGACCGCGTCGGCGGTGGCCCCGGCGGTCTCCAGGTTGGTGGGATAGGGCATTCCCTGGGTGACGATGCTGGTCTCCAGGGCCACCACCGGACCATCGGCCGCCAGCGTCTCCCTGACTTCTTCGCCCAGGCGGATCGGTTTGTTCATGTTCCCGTGTCACCTCCCGTGCTTACGGCTTTAAGGTGCTCGAATGCTGTCTGCACGCTCTCGTCCTCCACGGTCTTCACAATATGGCCGAGGTCCTCCAGGGACGGACATCCCGCGTGCCCGCCCACCTCCGAGATCACCCGGGCCGCCACCAGGTTGGCCAACCCGGCGGCCTGCCGGCGGGTGCCTCCGGCCATCCTCACCGCCAGGAATCCTCCGGCAAAGCCGTCTCCGGCGCCGGTGGTGTCGACCACGGTACACATCTCAACCGCGGGCAGGCGCACCGTCTCTTCTCCATCGCTCAGCAGGCACCCTTCGGCGCCCATGGTTATCACCACGGTGTCGGCGCCCAGGCCCCGCAGCGCCTCGGCAGCGGCCTCGGGTGTGGAAGCACCGGTGATGGCGGTGGCTTCGGCGCTGTTCGGGAAGAGGTAGTCGATCCCCTCCAGCCAGCCTGCGTCGGTCCGGTAGTGGTCGGCGAAGAGAGGGGAGGGGTCGAACGATGTCGTGATCCCCCGTTTCCTCGCCTCGTCCAGGAGGGACAGGCCGGTGGACCGCGACCCTGGAGTCTGGAAGGAGTAGCCGCTGATATGCACCGTCGAAGCCTCATCCAGCAGCGGCATCCAGAGGTCCTCGGTGACCGCGCCGGCGGCCGGTCCCCTGGATGAGACGAATGTTCGCCGCCCGCCGGGTTCGACCAGGGTCACAACCAGCGCCGACGGCCCCCGGGTGACCTCGATGCCTCCGGTGCCCACGCCGCCCGTGGCCAGGTGGTCGAGGATGATGTCGGAGAAGAGATCGTCTCCCACCCTGGCCACCAGGTTCGCACTGGCGCCCAGGCGGGCGGCCACGGACGCGCAGTTGGCCGCCGAACCGCCGACCTTGATGGCGGGATCACGGGCAACAGCGTCGAGTCCCGCCGCCGGGAGTTCTGAGACACGCATGGTGATGTCGGCGGCGGCGTCCCCGAAAACCAGCAAGCCGGCGGCGCCCATGGGCTGGCCTAGCCTCCACTGAGGGGCGGGAGGAAATGGACCTCGCTGTCGGGTTCCAGCATCTCAAGCCAGGCGCCCGGGACGATGTCCCCGTCGATGGCCACCGCCGCCGACTGCAGTTGCTCCCCGATCCCGGGGAACTCCTCTTCCAGCCGCCTGCGAAGCCCCCGCATGGAGGGAGCGTCCGTCTCGTAGGTCTCCAGGCCCCCGGTGGTCCCCTGCATCGACGTGGGGAAGAAGACCCGGGCCATCAGTCCGAGGACAGCGCTTCCAGGACTCTCGGCGGTGACATCGGAAGTTCGCGGATGCGCTTTCCGGTGGCGGCGTGGACGGCGTTGGCCACCGCCGCCAGGGGCGGTACGATCCCCACCTCGCCCACGCCCCGAACTCCGTAGGGATGGTCGGGGTTGGGCACTTCCACCACCACCGTGTCGATCATGGGGACATCGGAGGCCACCGGCATCCGGTAGTCGAGGAATCCCGGGTTCTCCATCACTCCGCTCCGGTCGAAGATGTACTCCTCGTTGAGCGCCCAGCCGATCCCCTGCACCGCCCCTCCCTGCATCTGGCCTTCGACGTAGTCGGGGTGGATGGCCCTGCCGGCGTCCTGGGTGACGGTGTAGCGGAGCACGGTGACCCGCCCGGTCTCGGGATCGACTTCCACGTCGCAGATCTGGGTGGAGAACGCCACGCCCACCCCGCGGGGATTCACCGTCTTCGTGGCCGAGAGCGGCCCCCCGGTGCGGGCCGAGCCGGCGGCCAACTCTTCCAGGGTCATGGGCGGGAAGGCCCCGGTGACGCTCTGGGCGCGCCCGTCGACCCACTCCACCTCCCCGGGGGAGACGTCCCACATGCGGGCGGCCCGCCCGCGCATGTCGTCGATCAACTCCCGGGCGGCGTTCACCACGGCTATGCCCACGGCGAAGGTGACCCGGCTTCCGCCGGTGAGGTCGTTGTAGCCGATCGAGTGGGTGTCGGCCACCACGGGCTCGATGCGGTGGACGTCGATTCCCAACTCCTCGGCGGCCATCTGGGCGAGGGAGGCCCTGCTCCCTCCTATGTCCGGACAGCCCGACATCACCACCGCGGTTCCGTCCAGGTTGATGCTCACCGTGGCCGTGGTCTCGCCTCCGTAGTTCATCCACCATCCACAGGCGACCCCCCGTCCCTGCCACGGACCGAGCGGCGCCGAGTAGTGGGGATGATCGCGGGCGGCCTCCAGGGTCTCGACCAGCCCGATCTTTCGGTACCTGGGTCCGTAGGCCGCTCTCACCCCCTCGGAGACGGCGTTGCGGAGACGGATCTCGATGGGGTCGATCCCGAGTCCCTCGGCCAGTTCGTCCACGACCGACTCGGCGGCGAACCCCACCATCGGGGCGCCCGGCGCCCGGTAGGCGGCCACCTTGGGCTTGTTGACCACCACGTCGTATCCCTCCATGAACACGTTGGGAATGTCGTAGGGGGCAAAGACCCCCATCACGCCCAGGGAGACCGGCGATCCCGGAAAGGCGCCCGCCTCGTATGCCATCCAGGCCTGGGCGGCCACCAGTCTCCCGTCGCTCCTGGCGCCCATCTTCACCCTTATCCAGGCCCCGGAAGTGGGACCCGTGGCCCGGAACACCTCGTGTCGGGTCATCACCATCTTCACCGCCCGCCCTGCTTTCCGCGACAGCAGTGCCGCCAGGGGCTCGAGGTAGATGGTGGTCTTCCCACCGAATCCTCCCCCGATCTCGGCGGGGATGAACTTCATGTCGCCGGGGTCCCACCCCAGCACGTTGGCGGTGAGAGTGCGTATCACGAAGTGACCCTGCGAGGACCCCCATACCGTTCCCTTGCCGTCCTCGCCGATCTGGGCGACCACCGCGTGGGGCTCTATGTAGCCCTGGTGGACGGCTTTGGTGAAATACTCCCGTTCCACCACCACGTCCGCCTCCGCCCAGGCCGCGTCGATGTCGCCCCGGGTGGTGAGATGGCGGGCGGCGATGTTGGAGGGCCTCTCGGGAGGCGAGTCGAGTCCCGACGTGAACAGGTCGTCATGGAGGAGCGGGGCGTCCTCGGCCATGGCCTCCTCCATGGAGAGCACGGCGGCCAGGACATCGTATTCGACCTCGATGAGCTTGGCGGCTTCCCTGGCGATCCGGAGAGTGGTCGCCGCCACCGCCGCCACCGCGTGACCCTCATACAGCACCTTGTCCCTGGCCAGGACATTCCGGGAGAGGTCCCGGTAGGTGGCGTTGCCCTCGCCGCCCTCGACCTGGTTGTCACCGAGTACGGGCAGATCGGCGCCGGTGACCACGGCCTTCACTCCCGGCACGGCCATGGCTTCCGTGGTGTCGATCCTCACGATCCTGGCATGAGCGTGGGGACTCCGCAGGACTGCGCCATGGAGCATCCCGGCGGTGGCGAAGTCCGCCCCGAAGCGGGCGCGCCCGGTGACCTTGTCGAGCCCGTCGTGGCGCACCGGCCGGGTGCCCACCCACTTGTAGGCGGTCCTCTCGGTGGTCATGCCTTCTCCTCCTGCGTTATTGCCTCTCTCATCCGGGCGGCGGCGTCCAGGATGGAGCGGACGATCTTGTCATATCCCGTGCATCGGCACAGGTTCCCCGCCACCCCGTAGCGCACCTCGGTCTCGGTGGGGGAGGGGTTGTGGTCCAACAACGCCTTGGCTGCCATCAGGAACCCGGGCGTGCACACCCCGCACTGCAGAGCGGCCCCCTCGAGGAAGCTCTCCTGGAGGGGATGGAGGTGATCACCCCTGGCCATGCCCTCGATGGTCTCGATGGTGCGACCCTCCACCTCGGGAGCGAAGACCAGGCAGGAACAGACCAACTGCCCGTCGAGGATCACCGAACAGGCGCCGCAGTCGCCGGTGCCGCAGCCCTCCTTGGTGCCGGTCATGCCCAGTTCATCCCGCAGCGCGCTCAGGAGCGTCTGGTAGTCGTGGCAGAGGAAGTCGATCGGGTCTCCGTTGACCACACACGTCACGTGGGTTCTGCTCATAGGGCCTCCATGGCGCGCCGGGCGGCGGCGATAACCGTCCTGCGGGCCAATACCGCGGCGACTCTCCGCCGGAACTCGGCGGTGCCCCGCTTGTCGTCGATGGGATTGCAACACGCCATCACGGCATCTCCCAGTTCGGTCCAGATGGGGTGTTCGGGAGAGTCATGGGGGATCTCCCGCCCGGAGAGGATCCCTCCTGCCCCGCCCACATCAACCACGGTGGGGGCTACCGCACCCAGCACCACGTTGGCCTCCCTGCACCTGCCGTCGGCGCCCATCCGGACCCGTGCCGCCGCTCCCACCACGGCGATGTCCATCTCGGTGCGGGGGATGAAGCGCTCGTAGGAGTCCGAGGCACCCGGCGCCGGAGCGGGGATGCGGAACTCGGCGATGAACTCGGCTTCTCCGAGAGAAGTGGCCCCCGGACCGACAACCACATCCCGGACAGGAACCGACCTGGTCCCGTCCGGACCGACGATCACGGCGGCGGCGTCGAGAGCGACCAGGGAGGGGACGGAGTCGGCGGCGGGAGACGCGTTGCAGAGGTTTCCCGCCAGGGTTGCGCGTCCCTGGATCTGGTCGGATCCGATCAACCCGGTGGCTTCCACCAACCCGGGAAAGGCCGCCGCCAGACCGTTGTCGGAGGTTATACGGACCGCCGGCACGGCCGATCCCACCCTCCACACGCCGTCTTGGCGTTGCAGCACACCGGTTTCGGGAATCCGCTTGAGGTCCACCAACAGCGGCGGCTCCGGCCGACCGAACTGGATCTGGGGGATCAGGTCGGTGGCGCCGGCAAACACCCGGGCAGAGGGGTTGGCATCCAGCAACGTCACCGCCTCGGACAGGGTGGTCGGCGCTCGATATTTCATGTATCCGTGGTCTTTTCGAAGGGAGAATCGGTCTTGCGGTCCGAGCCAGGCCTTGGCCTTCAGGACCCTGGGCGCATTTTAGCCCTGCGGTCCCCATCTCTCAGAGGCTTGGGGATGTCGCGGAACATCTTCGGGTCGAAGGGTTGGCCGCAGCGCTCCAGCGAAGCCTTCCACGAGGGGCTGAACCGCATGGCCCAGCGGAGCCTTCCCATCAGCAGGGAAGCTCCCAGCCGGCCTCCCGGCCTGGGCTCCAACCCCAACACATCTCGGAGTTCGGAAGGAATGGTGGTGACGGCCCCCTGCATCAGCACCTGGTATCCCCATCGTTGCAGGGCGGGCAGGGGAGGCCGCCGCAGGAAGTCGACCGCTGCTTCCATGCCTGGACTGGATGCCAGCGCCGGATGGAAGCGGACCCATTCGCTGAGTTCCACGGCAGTCTCAGGGATGGGGTCGGCGCCCATGATCGCTCCGATCCCGGCCTGCTCGCACACGAACCGGTCGGCTTCCTCATCGCTCAATCCGGGTCCGAATCGCCGGTAGGCAACCAGAAAGGAGTCGGTCAGAGTGTTGTGGACCCAGGCGGAGAGATCGGCCATGTTCGCCGAGTACGGAAGGGCACGGTGAGAGGCTCCCACCACCCCTCTGTGAGCGGCCCGGACCAGGTCAACCGCTCTCTCGACCTCCGGCATTGCGCCGAATGTGGCGGTGGTCACGAAGAACGAGGTGCGGTTCAGCCGACCCAGGGGGTCGGTCCGGTAACGGCTGTGATCCTCCACCCCAGCCACGACTTCGGGATGCGCCGCCTTGATGAGCAGAGCCCTGATGCCTCCCATGAAGGCCGAAACGTCGGCGATGACCCTCCAACTCACCGAACCCGGGCCGCACAGTCCCGGATCTCGCGGATACCGGGCGGTATCCGCCAAGGGCCGTTCACCATGAGCGAACAAACCGGCAACCGAGTCGCTTATCCGGGCCTTCAAAAGTCTGAGCACTAACCATGCACGGTACCGAGATCGGGGAGAAATGCCGGCCCTGCCCGGCCACCTGCCAAACACGCCAACAACCACCAGCTATAGCAAACACACCCCGGCCGGCTGTTGCACCGGGTACCTTTTACACTGATCGGTCTCCACTCGGGGGACCGGTCGCCTCGGGACACGGTACATCTGTGGAACCCTGGGGAACTCGATCCGCAACACGGCCCTTCGGCTGCAGGGGGACTGCTGACGAGACGCCTAAAACCTCGATAGGGAAGAAGGGGCCATCGGCGCCCATCCACCCCCATCGAGACGTGTGCAGGCGAGGGCCGGCCCCGTGAGAATCCGTCGGCTGCCCATGGCGCTTCTCCCGAGTTCGAGAGATCCGTTTGCTAACCGGTGTGTCGATTCATCCAGTCCAGGGTGAAGGCGTTCCATTCCTCGGGCATCTCGTGGAAGGCGATGTGACTGGAGCGGGGGCCCCGGAACACATGGAGTGCGGACTGGGTGATGCGGCGATGGACCTGTTCACCGTAGCGGGTGGGGACCTGGTGGTCCATCTCTCCCGAGGTGATCAGGGTGGGGACGGTTATCCGGTGCAGCCGATCCAGGGTGTCGTGGGTCTTGTCGGCCCGGAAGTGGCCCATCATTCCCGCCTTCGAGGGTGGGTGGGGATTCTCAAGGATGAAGCCGGTCTCGAAGGCGCTCACGTCCTCGGGCCGGTTGTTGATGAAGTCGGGGCTGGCCACCCACATGAGGGCGCAGCGGATGTAGGCTGCGAAGTCGTCGCGGGCCACCATGAACTCCATGGAGTCGATCATGCGGCAGAACCATTCGTCGGAGTATCCCCAGGTGCAGTGCAGTTGGAGCGACTTCACCTTCTCGGGGTGGTTG
>CAYWGY010000143.1:0-4338 GCA_964458055.1 uncultured Acidimicrobiaceae bacterium
GGTCACTAGCTTTCTCCTTGTTGAAGCGGAGGGTGGCTGGGGGAAGCGGCGGCTGCGTCCTCCGCACGGGCTAGGTTAGTTGCTGCACTGCCTCAATTGACTCCTAACGAAGTCGTACTCCGCCTGGTCCATCGAAGCCTCCCAATCATCCTTGATCTTCACATGAATGTTCAGGTACTCGCACCACCCCGGATAGTCAACAATACGGGGGCTGGTGGGGCTGTCGCTGTCCCACCACTCTCGTGGGTCAAAGGCCCCCTTTCCGCTATCGACTGCGGGCCTGGCGGGCCATAGGTTGTATGTGTCTCGCTCGAAAGCTCCAGGCCCCACTCCTGAGCACCACGCCTCTTTGAGGTCTACTACGTAATCAGGAACCAGATCATCCTGGGGAACCGCCACCACGTCGTGCGTGAGGTATCCGACACTACCTAGAGAGAGGTAGCCGGTGAGCACCGCGTAAGAGTTTGGGTCGTATCCGGCGCACCGCTCGGGGCCTACCTGGATGCCCCGCAACACGCGTAACGAATCTGCGGGAGTGATGGCGGTGTTGGGCGAGTAGTACGACTGGCCGCCCACCTGGGTGGTGGTAACTGGAGGCATGGGACCCTCGGACGAGCCGGGAATCGGTAGGGGGGTGGAATCTTCGCCAGATAGGGATCTGTCGTACCGATAGAGGAAGGTCACCGCTTGGCCTCTGGTTAGCGGTGCGTCGGGGCAGAACTTGCCCGGCGCGCAGCCGTAGGTGATGCCCCTCTTCACCGCCCACTCCACGGCGTCATGGGCGTAGTGGTCTGACGGCACATCCTCGAACAGGGCGGATTGGGCTGATAGGTAGCCCCCTGTGGCGCCCAGCAGCACCAGAGCGGCGGCCAGGGCCACTTTACGCCCCCTCACTTCCCCTCCCGAGTGGGGAGGTTGATGTGATGTCCGATCTCGGAAGCAAGGCCCTGCACCACCGCCGCGAGCCCTAGGGACATAAGGGCGATGCCACTTCCGAAAATCCAGTGACTGGGGTTGCCGGGCGATTCCGGGACCCCGATCCCGAAGATCGTGATGGGCTCCTCGGCGAGGACCTGCAGCCAGTAGGTCTCCACTACCCAGGGCGATATGGCCAGATACACGCCGACTGAGAACATGGCGGCACCAATGAGGATGTTGAGGCGGGCTGAGATAAGGGCACCTGACACGCTGCTTTCTCCTTCCGTGCACGCCGGGCCGTTGGATTCATCGACGCGGATCCGTGCAAGAGGTCTCACCTATTCACCCCGGTAGAATTAGCTACACTCCCACCGTTAGCAGGTTCTCCCGACAGGATCGCCGCGCCGACGAATCGGTGCCTAGTATAGGAGCGGTTGTGCTATACTTACTTAGGCCCAGACAACCTGGTCGTCGAGGGACTTTCCGATTTCACCTACCTGACAGTCCTCTCCGACCACCTCGCGTCGCTCAACCGGATCCGGCTAGACGAACGGTGGAGAATACTCCCCGCAGAGGGTGCCACCAGCATACCCACCTTCGTCACCTTGGTCGGCCCATCGCTTGACGTAACTGTGCTGGTTGACGGCTCGGCGGCCTCAAGTCAGAAGATCCGCAACCTTAAGAAGCGGTGACTCCTTGAGGGCAAGCGTGTGCTGACCCCAAACGAAGGGACGACCACCACAGATGCGGACATAGAGGACCTGTTCATAGACGAGGACTATCTGAAGCTCTACAACCCGACCCAGAATCCCAGACTAGAACCAGCGAGGATCCGAGGCAGTGACCGACTGGTCAAGCGCATCGAGCGCATTAATGGGAAGTTCGATCACGGTGTGCCCGCTAGTCATCTGCTTCACAACCGGGAGACGATTCTCCCCTCACTGTCAGAAACCACTCTGGAGCGTTTCGATAAGATGATCATAGCGATTAACAACACATTGTCGGCTGGCTAACGGTCTGTCGGTGAGGTGTTTGCAACCATCCCTAGCCCGAGGCTAAGCCAGGGGGGTCCGAGGACAGCACATTCGCGAATCCTCTGAAAAAGGGGCAGCATTTTGGAACCGGTTTTACCTAGCGACGGCCGCTGCGAAGTTACACGACATCTGACGCAGAGGAAGAAAGGTCCACATGATTTAGCAACATCCCAGCGGCTGGCCGACCGAAATGGAACCTGGGAAGCCACACAGGGTGCCAGGCGACGAACAGTTGAGCCCTGAAGCAACCTGAAGGGTATATGATTGAAAGAGCGAACCACCCGGAAAGCACCCATGGACTCCAGCCCTACCACCAAAACGGATACTGGACATCTCACGGTGGCGGATTTCGATGGCAGCACAGGAGAGAATCCTGATCCGACTGGGGACTTCGCAGCGGGTCGGACCCGTGTCTTCTTGGATAGCAACGAGTTCCTCGCTTTTCTTGATCGCTGCCATCAATCGGCAACAGAGGAGTAGCTCGCAAGGCAGATGCCAACCTTTGAGGTGTCAGAGGCCTTTCGGAGAGATGTGGCCTCTCTAACCCCAGAACAGTACGCCCGATTCCAAGTTGCTGTGCGCAGATTCATTGAGGACCTGCTGGCAATGGAAGCAGGTGAACAGGTCAGGTTCCGGCCAGGACTGAGAGTAAAGAGGGTATGGGGGACAACTGGTCTCTATGAGATGACATGGTCACCCTATGGCCGCGCTACCTTCTCGTGGGGAGAACCCATCCGCAAGGGTGCCAAGCACATCGAGTGGATCCGCTGTGGGGATCACAGCATCCTCTAACTAATCGGTGAATTACTTTGACTTCCCTTCCCCTCGGCTTGCGCCTTCAACTGGCCCATCGCCCTTCTCTACCGACCCGGCGGAACATCTGCTCACCCCCAAATTGCCGGTACGCTATCCGAACCGATGTACCCCTCCCCCTCAGGTCAAGAGGAGAATAGAGTCGGTCACGCCATGATTTCGTACTATAAGTAGTATCGCAAATCTCTAATGTAGCTCTGACCTGGGATTATGTTGAGATGATAGCGGAGGCGGACGGGAATCGAACCCGCCGGGGGTCTTTGGACCCCCCACCGGTTTTGAAGACCGGGGAGCCCACCAGGCGCTCGCTCGCCTCCGATGCAAAGGGTACAAGCCGGGAATCTGTTAACGTCAGTTGATCATGAGCGTTGATGAACAGGTAGGTGTCCCGGTCCTTCGGGTTACCGGTTTGGTGGATAGCCCGGGTAGGTGGAGTACGGGTGATCTGGCTGCGTTGGGCGGTCAGGTGACCGAGGACGGTGGCCGGGGAGTGTCGGTGGGTGCCTTGCTGGAGGCGGCGGGTCCCCGGGGCGAATACGTGTCGGTGGAGAGTGACGACGGCGCATACCGCGCGTCGATACCCATGGAGGAGTTGGCTGCCGGCGGAGTGTTGATCTACGGACTGGGTTCGGGCGGTCTTCCTCCGGAAAGGGGAGGGCCATTCCGGATGCTGGTGCCCGGGGGTCGTACGCTGTGCTGGAATGTCAAGGGCGTGGGAGAGATGCGGGTGACCGCTAATCCCGAGCCCGACAGCGTGCCCGCCAACCCCACTCACTGACACAGGTTCTTCATGGACCCAACAGATGAGCCGCAATCCCAGCGCCGGTCCCAGTTTCGGGGAGATACTCGAGAGTTTTCGCCGCCGTCGCGGTCTGAAGAGGAGGCACATCGCCCGCCAACTTGGTATTCCCCAGGGTCAGGTGAAGGACTGGGAGCGGGGAGTGGAGATACCCTATCACCCCGAGATACTGCGCTCCCTGGAGGTCCTGATGGAGATACCGGAGGGGTTGCTGGCGCGTTCTGCCGGTTTCTCCGCGCCGGCGCCGCAAGAGAAGCCGAAGATGACGGTTCGCCAGGGTCTGGCGAGCCTGGCGGTGCCCGAACAGGGCCCTGCGGTCCACCCCTTGGACGTCCAGCCGGTGGAAGTTGCCGACTCCCGGGTCGAGTCCGGACCTGCCTCGAGCGTGGAGGTGGCGCCGGGTGTGGTGTCCTACCGGTACAACCCGCCCGAGGAGCGATGGGTCTACCGGATCCGGTTCCTCCTCACTGCCGCGGGAATGGCCCTGCTGGGGCTCCTGTTGATATGGTCCGTCGCCCGGGTGTGGGAGGAACTGGGGAATGTCTGGAACGCCGTCTTCGGATCCTGATGTCCCCGAGGATGTGAAACCGCCCTATCTGGTGGTGGTGCACCCATCCCATCCCTGGGGTGTGCCCGAGAGCCTGGCAAGGGTTCCAGGCGTGGAGGTGGTGGCGCCCCCCGACCTCGAAAGCCTCTCGGAGTGTCTGGCTGACCCCCGCGCCGAGATCCTGGTCAGCTTCATATGGACGGATGAGTGCCTGTCGCTGGGGCTGC
>CAYWGY010000143.1:4396-7190 GCA_964458055.1 uncultured Acidimicrobiaceae bacterium
GGTGGATACAGTCGATCGCTTCGGGACTGGACTACTACCCGCTCGAGAAACTGGCCGCCGCCGGGATCCGCCTGACCTCCGGACGGGGCGCCAACTCGCCGGCCGTGGCCGAACACGCCTTTGCGCTGCTGTTGGCGGTGACCAGGCGGGTGGGAAAGTCCGTGCGCTATTCCGAGCGGGCCCTGTGGCGTCAGGGGATGGCCTTCGAGTTGGCGGGGAAGACCCTGGGCATCCTGGGACTGGGCGCCGTGGGCGAGGAGATCGCCTGGCGAGCCAGGGCCTGGGGAATGGAAGTGATCGGCACCAAGCGCGATCCCGGCGCCTACTCGGGGTGTGCTTCCCAGGTGTACCCGCCGGATGAGACCGTCGAGGTCTTCCGCCGGTCTTACGCGGTGGTCTGTGCTCTCCCGCATGTTCACCGAGCAGCTCCGCAGGTGGGCGCCGCCGAACTGGAGGCTCTGGGAGACGGGTGGTTCGTGAACGTGGGACGGGGTTCTGTGGTCGACGCCGGGGCGCTGAGGGATGCCCTGGACTCGGGGGAACTCCGCGGTGCGGGCCTGGACGTCACCCATCCCGAGCCGCCGCCGGAGGACTCGTGGCTGTGGCGCCATCCCAAGGTGGTGCTCACTCCTCACCTGGGCGGGTTCTCCCCCGAGTACGCCGACCGGCTGGCGGAGATCTTCGCCGCCAACCTGCAAGCCTTCCGCGGTGAGGGCGAGTGGGTTAACCTGGTGGTGTGAACGCCCGTCCCTTGCCGGCCGGCCGCATCCTTCCTCTTCACCGAAACACTATCAAGAGATGAGCAGGATCAGCCACCAGGAGGGAATAGTGCTGCGCAGCTACCCCTTCGGCGAGGCCGACCGGATCGTGGTGCTGCTCAGCCCCGAACGGGGGATGCTCCGCACGGTTGCGCGGGGGGTGCGCAAGGTGAAGAGCCGCCTGCGCGGGCGGCTGGAGCCCTTCTGCCGGGTGGAACTGGTGCTCTATCGCGGCCGGGAACTGGACCTGATCACCTCGGTCTCGGTGGTGGAGTCACATCCGGAGTTGCGCCTGGACCTCGATCGGCTGCTGGCCGCTTCGATGATGGCGAATGCCGTCGACGCGGTTGCTCAGCCCGAGCAGCGCTCACGGTCGCTGTTCGACCTGTTGTCGGAAGGGCTGGGGGTGTTGTGTGCGACCGGTGACATCTGGGGTTTGACGACGGCCTTCCTGCTGCGATTGGCGGAGGTGGTGGGAGTTGCGCCGTCGCTGGACTGGTGCACCCTCTGCCATGGCGAGGAGGGTCTCTCCCGGTTTGCCTTCGAGGGGGGAGGGGTGGTCTGCCATCGTTGCCGTCCCCGGGGTTCGGCGCGGTTGGCGCCGGGGGTGATCGAACATCTCCGTGACCTGGCCGGCGCCGAACTGGACGATCTACCTCCGGCGACGGCCGAGTTGAGCCGCCAGACCATGGGTGTCGTGCAGCGGTTCCTGGAGGTGCACCTGGATCGGAGCTTTCGCCCGGTGGCGGCGCTCTCATGACCGCCGGGGTCCCCCGTCACGTGGGAGTGATCCTCGACGGCAACGGCCGATGGGCACAGCGGCGGGGTCTGCCGCGGGTGGCCGGGCATGCCGCCGGCGAGGGAGCGCTGCTGGATGTGTTGGAGGGCGCCCGGGAGGCGGGGATCGAGTGGTTCACCGTGTTCATCTTCTCCACCGAGAACTGGAAGCGTTCGGAGTCGGAGGTTGGATTCCTGATGGAGTTCTGCGACGACGTCCTGTTGCGCCGGGGCCGCGAGCTCGCCGAGCAGGGTGCTCGCCTTCACTTTGCAGGAGACCTCTCGGACTCCCGGATACCTCCCGACGTGCGCCGCCATATCCGCGAGATCCTCGAACTCACCGCCGGCAACTCCGGATTCAACCTGGTCATGGCCTTCAACTACGGGGGGCGGCGGGAGATAGTGGAAGCGGCCCGTGCGCTGGCCACCGAGGTGGCCGAGGGGCGGCTGAGACCCGAGGACGTCGACGAGAAGGCTCTGTCGGCCCGGTTGCACGTTCCCGGAATGCCCGACGCCGACCTCATCATCCGCACCTCGGGGGAGAACCGACTGTCCAATTTCCTGCTGTGGCAGGGCGCCTATGCCGAGTTGTACTTCACCGAGGTGCTGTGGCCGGATTTCGACAGGGGTCACCTCCAGGCGGCGCTGGAGGAGTACCGGCGGCGGGAACGCCGCTTCGGGGCGATCAAGGAGAAGGGCGCCCGGAACCGGGGTTGAGTCCATCCCGGATTCGGGTAGCCTTTGGCCTTGTCTCGATGACCAGTCTGGAAACCATAGTCAATCTCTCCCGCCGGCGCGGGTTTGCCTTCCAATCCTCGGAGATCTACGGCGGTCTGCGGTCCGCATACGACTACGGGCCGCTCGGCGTGGAGTTGCTGCGGAACGTGAAGAACGAGTGGTGGCGCTCGATGGTGAGCACCCGCCGCGACGTGGTGGGGATCGACTCGGCTGTGATCCAGTCCCGGCGGGTCTGGCAGGCTTCGGGGCACGAGTCGGTGTTCACCGATCCGCTGGTGGAGTGCCGGGGCTGTCACCAGCGCTTCCGCCAGGACAAGCTCCCCCGGGCCGATCGGTGCCCGGCGTGCGGGAGGAGGGACACCTTCACCGAGCCCCGGCACTTCAATCTGATGTTCCGGACTCACATGGGACCGGTCGAGACCGATGAGAACATGGTTTACCTGAGACCCGAGACCGCCCAGGGGATCTTTGTCAACGTCGCCAACGTGCTCAGGGTCTCCCGCCGCAAGCTCCCCTTCGGG
>CAYWGY010000144.1:0-7181 GCA_964458055.1 uncultured Acidimicrobiaceae bacterium
TGGTCTGGGATCAAGCACGGAGTGAGTGAACTGTTCGGAACGCACTCCCATGACCATGCCGATTCCATAGACACCGCACTGGAGAGCAGCCGTCGCGGGATCAGGGCATTGGTCATCTCCTTCATCGGATTGATGGTGACGGCTTTGTTCCAGTCAGTGCTCGTTTTGGTTACCGGCTCGGTGTCCCTGATCGCCGACACCATTCACAACTTCTCCGACGCGCTCACGGCCGTGCCGCTTTTCATCGCCTTCCGGCTGGGAAGGAGAGCCGCGAATCGTCGATACACCTACGGATACCGCCGGGCTGAGGACATTGCCGGCCTGTTCATCGTGCTGATGATCCTCACTTCGGCGATCGTTGCGATCTGGGAGTCGGTCAACCGGCTCATCAACCCACGGGAACTCGAACACCTCGGCATTCTGTTCGGGGCAGGAGTAATCGGTTTCTTGGGCAATGAACTAGTGGCCGTATACCGCATTCGCGTCGGCCGGCAGATCGGCTCGGCGGCCCTGGTCGCCGACGGCCGCCATGCCCGGGCCGACGGATTCACATCCCTGGCCGTCGCGGCCAGCGCGGTGGGCGTTTGGCTGGGGTTCGAGCGGGCCGACCCGATCGCCGGCATCATCGTCGGCGTCATCATCCTTCGGATCCTGTGGTCGGCGGCACGCGATATCTACTGGCGCCTCATGGACGCGGTGGATCCGGATCGCGTCGACGAGATCGAGAGTGTCACCGCCAAGGTGGATGGGGTGCTAAGCGTGAACAACTGCCAGGTGAGGTGGCTGGGTCATCGTCTCCGCGCCGATATCTCCATCGGCGTCGACTCAAGGCTCTCGGTGGGAGAGGCGCATTCTGTTGGGGACGGCGTGCAGAAGACTCTCCAACGCCAAGTGCGGTTCCTGGATGAAGTGTTCGTTCACGTTGAGGCTATCGACCTGGTCAAATCCAGGGAGTCCGATCGATTCGATGAGAACATCGATGCTTCCATCTCAGCCACCGTTTCCCCAGCCCGTCCGGTCACCGATCAAAGAAGGTCCGGATCTTCTTGAGTTGCTCGTATGAATCCGAAGGACTCTGAGCACGACCCGCCGTCCTAGTTCATTATGAGAAGCACTGCAACAATCGTCGCGATGACAGCACCATGGAAGAGGAGCAGGGTGCGCGACAGGGTTGCCGCTCCCCAGGTGTGGTAGGCCGTGAGGTTGGGAAGCGACCTGGTGTCAAGGCGGTAGTCCAAGCCAGACTCCTCCTGGGTGCGGACGTGATCGTAGAGTGCCCGGTAGCGGCGCTCCTGCCGGAGAAAGTACCCATCAAGACCCCTGAACGCTATGGCCGGGAGGAAAGCAACTATCAGTACCAACGGTTCTGAACTGCTGGCGGCAAACGCCAGGAGCGCTGACACCAGCACGACGCTCCACCCCTTGAGCAGGAAGGAACTCTGGGCCAATCGGTTGACCACTCCTAGGATCATTGCCAGGTGAGCCTGCATCTTGCCTCCCATACACCAAGCTTACCGGGCTTGTGATCACCTGGAGGTTTGGAAGCCGAAAAGGTGGCTCCCTGGAGCTGTGCAGGCGCCCTGGATCCTAGAACCCGCTGCCTAGGCAGTTTTCAAGACGCAAGACCTGTGGTTTTTGTTACGTCCCCGGCAACTAAAAGGCCAGAACGCCCTGGATCGACTCCAATCGCCGGATCCGGATGCGCTGGAGGGTTGAAGACCCCTCCGAGAGCGCCTTGGTTGCCTGGAGGACGGAATCGAATGGGAACAGTCGCAGATAGGAGTCGCTGCTGGGTTCACCGGCGGGATTGACGGACCAGCACACCATGACTCCCGACCTTCCAGCCAGGAGGGATTCGACGGCGACCAGGCCGAAGCGACTGGCCAGCATACGGTCACGGAAGGTGGGACTCCCTCCCCGGACGATGTGTCCCAGCACTGTCCCTCGCACCTCTATGTCTCCCAGGTCGGTTACCCGCTCGGACAGCTTTCTGACGATTGTGTGGGTGGGCGCCCTCACCCCTTCGGCCTTGATGATCAGGACCTTTTTCTTTCCGCGGGGATCCGTGAGGCCTCTGCGTACGATCTCTTCCAGAGTCTCGAGTATCTCGTTCTCCGAGAGGTCGTTTTCGGGCAGCAACACCGCGTCCGCTCGGGTTGCCACCGCGCCGGCAACGGCCAGGTAGCCGGACCCCCGGCCCATCACCTCCACTATGAAAGCCCGATGATGAGACCTGGCTGTGTCGCTTATCCGATCGCAGGCTTCGACGATGGTGTTCAATGCCGTGTCCACCCCCAAAGCCTCGCGGGTGTGGCCGATGTCGTTGTCGATCGAGGCAGGAATCCCGACTGTGGGGACACCGTGTTCCGACCACAGAGCGTGGGCTCCAGTCATTGAGCCGTTGCCTCCGATAACCACCAGGGCGTCCACACGGGCGGCAGTCAACGCTCGGGCCGCCTGGGCGCGGCAGGCCGGGTCGAGAAACCGTGGGCTGCGAGCAGTGCCCAGCACGGTACCGCCCTGTCCCCCGGTGTGGGTGACTTCGGGTATCGTCCGCAGCGGGCCCGTTTCGTCACGAGGCTGCACCAGGGTTCGAAACTGCCCGTCTATCAGGCCGTCATACCCGTCCTCCACCCCCACTACTTCGAGCCCCGCCAGCGCCGCCACCTTGGCCACCGCCACGATGGCCGCGTTCATGCCGGGGGCATCGCCTCCCGAGGTCAGCACGGCCAGCTTTTTGATACCGGAAGGTGTCTGCGTCAGCACAAGACCTTATGTTATGTGAGGGTCGGGCCGGCGCATCTCGGAGCCGAAAACAACTCGTGAAAGGAGTCGTCCGATCCGAACAACTCTTCGCGAAGGGCCTTGCCCGGCTAGTTTGAGGGACCAATGGCCAGGAGTCCCGGGACCCGAGTAGCGGCGGTTTTCGCCGGTGGTGATCCACCTCCCCCGCAGTCTGTTGATTGGATACCGCCGGGCGCCTTCGTGATCGCGGCCGATTCGGGTCTGGATCACGCCCATCGGCTCGGATTCAAGGCTGATCTGTTGGTGGGAGACCTCGATTCGGTGTCGATGAACGCCTCCGACATTCACGAAGGCCGGGTGGAACGGCACTCTGAGGACAAGGACCACACCGACCTGGAGTTGGCGGTCAGGAGGGCCGCGGGTGTGGCCGGCTCGATCATAGTTGTCGGGGGGCATGGCGGAAGGTTGGACCACCTCTTGGCGAATGCCGAGTTGCTGGCGGATCATCGTTGGTGGGCCTCAAGGGTGTTGTGGCTTGCCGGAGAGGACTTGGTGACCGTTGTGCGCCATGACCGGCGGCTACGGGGAAACCCCGGCGACCTTGTGTCTCTCATCCCCCTGGGCGGCCATGCCATTGGCGTGACCACAGAAGGGCTTCAATGGTCCCTCCGGGACGCGACCCTGGCCGTTGGCTGCACCCGTGGGGTTTCCAACCGATTCGAGGAGGCCTCCGCTCGTGTAGCGGTCCGTCAGGGTGTCGTGCTTGCCATCCAGCCGGGCGCCGTGGTCTCGAGGCGCCACAGGGGTCGATACCGTCTCGATGGGGGATGACGCCGCTCCCCCGCCGCCTGGAAGAGGGAGGGTGGCCGGCGGCTCTCTCGACTCTACGAATAGACCTCGGGGTTGGCGCACCACGGCACCCGCTCTCCGGCCAAGCCTGAAAGCAGGTTTTCCACGGCTCGGGTGGCCATGGCCAGGCGGGTCCCCCGGCTGGCGGATCCGAGGTGGGGGATCACCAGGCAATTGGGGAGGGTGAGCAGAGGATCGTCGGCGGGGATGGGCTCTGGATCGGTCACGTCCAGTGCTGCCGACCCGATGGACCCCGAACGCAGGGATTCGTACAGTGCTACCGGGTCCACCAGCGGACCCCGGGCGATGTTGACCAGGGTGGCGGTGGGTTTCATCTTCTCCAGCGCCGCCCGGTCGATGAGGTGGTGGGTAGCGGCGGTGTAGGCGGCGGTGATGACCACGTGGTCGGCCTCCGCCAGCAGGTCGTCGAGTGTGGCGTACACCGCTGCGCTCTCTCCTTCCACCGAGGGCTTGGGCCGCCGCGAGTTGTACAGCACTCGCATTGAGAACCCGGCGGCGCGGCGGGCGACGGCTGAACCGATACGTCCCATTCCCACAATCCCCAGAGTGGTCCCCCACAGGTCGTTTCCCAGCAGCAGATCGGGATCCCACTCCCCCCACTGGCCACCCATCACGTAGTCTCGTCCCTCGGGGATGCGCCGGGCGGCGGCTCCCAGGAGAGCCCATGCCATGTCGGCGGTTGTCTCGGTCAGGACATCGGGAGTGTGTCCGACGGGTATTCCCCTTCGGGTGCAGGCGTCAAGATCCACGTTGTCCACGCCCACCGCCATCTGGGAGACCACCCGCAATCCCACCCCGGCGTCCAGAAACTCGTCGTCGATGCGGTCGGTGAGCATCACCAGGGCCCCCTCGGCTTCGCTCACCCGTTCCAAGAGGCGCTCCCGGGGCATGGCGCGGTTCTCAGTCCAGGTCCACACCTCGTGTCCGGCCAGCGAGGCGGTTGCTCTGGGATTGATCGATCTCGTGACAACTACCCGCGCCATGGCATCGGAGAGCATACCGGTCCTCCGTGAGACAGCTAGAGCCCCAGAGGATCGGTGATCAACTCCGGGGGATGTCCTTCCATGCCAGTTCCAGGTCCACCCGGGGCTCGCGGGGCAGCCCCAGTACCCGCTCCCCGATCACGTTGCGGAGGATCTCGGAGGTGCCGCCTTCGATGGAGTTGGCCCGGGAGCGGAGGAACTGCCACTGGGGACTGTGGTCTGCCTCGAGTCTCTCGGGGGTGCGGAACTGGTAGGCCTCGGGATAGAGCATTCCCTGGGCGCCCATCATGTCCACCGCCCAGGCGAATGTTTTCTTCCGGAACTCGGCCCAGTGAAGCTTCAGCGTCGAGCCCTCCGGACCAGGGGTCCCCCTCATGCGGGCCATGCGGTCCCTGAGACTGGTAAGGCGTATGGCCTCGGCCTCCACCCACAGGCTCAACAATTCGTCACGGCGGGCCGAATCGCCGTTCTCGGCGCTGCGCCACACGTCAAGGGCGGTGGCGATGGCCCCCTCACCGCGAGGGCTGATGCTCTCTCCGATGATCACCCGTTCGTTCATGAGTGTGGTCACCGATACTCTCCACCCCTCCCCCACTTCTCCCAAACGGTCGGTGTCGGGAACGCGGGCGTCGGTGAAGTAGACCTCGTTGAATTCGGCCTCGCCGGTGATCTGGCGGAGGGGTCTCACCTCCACTCCGGGTTGGTCCATGTCGATGATGAAGTAGGTGATTCCCCGATGCTTGGGAACTCCCGGATTGGTCCGGGCTGTGAGCATCCCCCACTTGGCCTGATGCCCCAGCGTGGTCCACACCTTCTGGCCGTTGACCACCCACTCGTCACCGTCGCGGACCGCCCTGGTTCCCACCCCGGCGGCGTCCGATCCGGCGCCCGGTTCACTGAAGAGCTGGCACCATATCTCCTCGGCGGTGAAGAGCTTTCGCAGCCAGCGGGCCCTCTGTTCCCCCGTTCCGTGGACAACCACCGTGGGGCCGCCCATCCCGTAGCCCAACAGGTTGCGAGCGACATTGTCCACCGGGGCGTCGGCGGCTGCCAGAGCCTCTGTTACCAGGGACGCCTCGCCGGGAGATGCTCCGATCCCGCCCGATCCCTCCGGAAAGGTAGGCCAGGCTAGGCCCAGATCGAACTGGGCTCCCCAGAATTCCACGGGGTCGGTATCGGCAGGCGGGTGCTCTGATAGCAGACGGCCCACCCTCTTGTCAATGAGATCCCGAATAGTGGCGGTTGACATCTGGTTGGCTCCTCTCTATGACACCCACAAGGCGGCGTTGGAGAGCACCGTGGCATTGCGCCCCTCGACAACGGCTTCCAGCACGACCCTGTCACCCTCCTCCCACATAAGGGTGGTAATGGTCTCGCCCGGGAACACCACCCCGGTGAAGCGGGCCTGGTAGCGGCGGAAGCGTTCCGGGTCTCCGCCCAGCACGGCGTCCACCGCGGCCTTGCAGACCACTCCATACGTGCACAGGCCGTGCAGGATAGGTCGATCGAATCCTCCCAGGGCGGCGAAGCCAGGGTCGGCATGGAGGGGGTTCTTATCTCCCGACAACCGGTACAGCAGGGCCTGCTGAGGTAGGGTGGGAGAGGCCACCACGTGGTCGGGTTCCCGTTCGGGTTTGTGGTTCGACGCTTTCGGGCCGGGATCCCCACCCCATCCGCCCTCTCCCCGGACGAAAAGCGAGGCTCGATTGATGAACATCACCTCACCGGTGCTGCGATCGGTGGTTGTTATCTCCACCACCATCAGGGCGGCTCGGCCCTTGTCGTAAATGTGGGCGATCCGGGGCCGGCTAGTTACCTCTCCGCGCGAGGGGATTGGTTGTCTGATCTCCAGGTCCTGCTCTCCGTGCAGGAGGAGTGCCCAGTTGATGTCCACTCCCTCGGCCATTGCGATCGTGGCCATGGCGGAATACACGGCGACATTACCGAACGTTGGCAGTACGGACAGGTTGTTCTCGTAGGTGTAGGCCAGTTCGCCCGGATCGGAGGGAGGTGATCCTGCTCCCAGGCCCAGGTGGTAGAGAATCACCCGGTCCTCGTCCCATGAGAAGTCCTGGGAGGGGAGTTCGGAACCCAGAGCGGCTTTAACGTTGATAGGCACTGCTCAGGCTCCCATGGCCTTGGCGATGAGCATGATCTCCTCGGTGGAACTCATCGGGATTTCGTACTCGGAGATGTCTCGGATCTCTTCGATGTTGTCACGGACCTGCTCGACCGACGGCGTCACCTTGATCCCCGAGAACCAGCCCTGGTTGGTGCCTATGAAGATGCGTCCGTAACGCCCCCCTCCGGCAGTGAAGATTTGGTGGGTGTACCGGCTCTCCTCGGAGCACAGGTACACCACCATGGGCGTGACCTGGTCGGGGTCCAGGTAGTCCGTGAGAGGCCCGAGCAACTCCTCGGTGAGCCGGGTGCGGGCCACCGGAGCTATGACGTTGGACTTTATGTTGTACTTGGTCCCCTCGATGGCCAGCACGCTGGAAAAACCCACCAAACCGGCCTTGGCCGCTCCATAGTTGGTCTGACCGAAGTTCCCGAAGATCCCGGCGTTCGACGAGGTGAAGA
>CAYWGY010000145.1:0-7086 GCA_964458055.1 uncultured Acidimicrobiaceae bacterium
GCCGAGATGACATCGAGGCCGGTGAGGGGCTCGTCCAGCAGCATGACCAGGTGGTCCTGGGCGATTCCCTGTGCCATGAAGACCCTCTGCCTCTGTCCTCCCGACAGTTCGGTGAGGTGACGGTTGGCCAGATGCGTGATGTTCATTCTCTCCATGGCCTCTCGGACCCGCTCCCGGTCGTCGATTCTCAGCGGGCGCACCATACCCCGGTTCGGGTAGCGGCCCATGGCCACCACCTGGGCCACGGTCAGGGGAAGGGACTGGTTGACTTCCTTGGACTGGAGGACGTATGACACCTGTTTCCGGGCCCTTTGGGGAGTGGTGTCCATCACTTGTATCTCTCCGCCCGCGGGCTGCACCAAGCCGACGATGGCGTGGAGCAGGGTGGACTTCCCGGCGCCGTTGGGTCCGATGAGCGCGGTGATGGCTTCCATGGGAACAGTGAAGGATGAGGGTTCCAACACCACGTGAGCACCGTAGCGAAGTTCGAGATCCACTGCTTTAATGGCGTGTTCCATCCGCCCGTCGGGTAGTTTCATTCCAGGCAGTCAGGGCAGAGGCCCGCTAACTCCAGACTGTGATCCGTGACGCGGTATCCGGTGTTGGCTGCGGCTTCGTCCACCACCCTGGCGAGACGGCGTTCGATGTCCGGGGGAAATGCGACATCGGAGATGGCCATGCACCGGATGCACACCATATGGTGGTGATGCCCCGCCAGCCACTCCGCCAACTCAAAGCGGTTGGAGCGATCGGCGCCGTGGTGCATCGACAGTACCTCCGCATCAATGAGCACCCGTACCTCCCGGTAAAGGGAGGAGAAGGGGACCCTCCGTTCAGTCGCCTTGCGGAGTTGGTCCACGGTGAGAGGACCGGAGGTCTGGTCCAGCGCGGAGACGAGAGCTTTGCGGTTGGCCGTGTACCGCATGCCCTTCGACCGAAGGCTTTCCTCTACCTTGGCGTGCAGACCGATCATCTTCACCAGATGGTAACGATTATCATGGCATTTCGTCAAAGATATCTCAGAAGGGAGAACATGGACTGGCTGCTGGAGCCCTTCGAGTTGGCATTCCAGCAGAGGGCCTTGATTGCCGGGGTGCTGGCGGCGGTGCTCACCTCGGTGGTGGGCGCCTGGGTGGTGATCCGGGGAATGTCCTTCATGGGCGATGCGGTGGCCCACGGCATCATCCCGGGAGTGGCCGTGGCTCTCCTGGTTGGGGCCGAGCCGGTTTGGGGCGCCCTGATTGCCGGTGTGGTCATGATATGGGGAATCAACCAGGTCCACCAACACACCAAACTCAGTTCCGACGTCGGTATCGGATTGTTGTTCGTGGGGATGCTCGCCCTTGGGGTGGTCATTATCTCTCTGACGCCTACCTTCTCCGGATCGATCACGGCCATACTCTTCGGGGACCTGCTGGGCGTCACCGAGGGCATCATCATGCTGGAGGCGGTGGGATTGGTGCTGGCTCTGATCGTGTCCTACATCATGTACCGGCCGTTCCTCACCCTTGCTTTCAATCAGGCCAAGGCGGAGATGATGGGCTTTCGACCACAGGTGGCCCACTTCACCCTGTTGGCGCTGATCACCGGGGTGGTGGTCCTCCTCTTCCAGGGTGTGGGGGCCATCCTGGTTTTCGGACTTCTGGTGGGGCCTCCCGCAACCGCCATCATCCTGGTGCGCCGGGTGGTGCTGGTTATGGTGGTCTCGGGGATTTGCTCGGTGTTCGCGGTGGTGGCCGGTCTGCTGATCAGCTACCACTACTCCACCGCAGCCTCGGCCACCATCGTTCTCATCTCGGTGTTGATGTTCTTCGTCGTGCTTATGGGGTCGCGCGTCCGCAATGCTCTGTTCCGGAAGCCGGCCGCGGCGTAACAGCCCGGCGTTCTATCCCTTGGGGCGTTTTCTGGCGGCTGCCAGCACCTCGTCCACCGGGTTCTGTTCCACGTCACCCAGGTTCTGCACGTAGTCGTATCCGAAGCGGCCCTTGATGCAGAGGTGCCCGCTGGTCACGTCGTGGTCCTGGGGTGAGGTGACCTTGACGATGCGGTTGTCCTGGGTGTGCAGATCCAGGTTGCATCCCACGCCGCAGTAGGAGCACACCGTTCGGGTCACCTCCTGGGCGTCGGGGTCCCACAGGCCTGCATTACGGAGTTCCCACTCGGAGCGGAACATCAGGGCGCCGGTCGGGCACACTCCGATGCAGTTGCCGCAGAACACGCAGGCGCCGTCGCCCAGCGGGAGGTCCATCTCGGTGGAGATCCGGGCGTCGAACCCCCGGCCCGCCACCGCGATGGCGTAGGTGCCCTGAGCGTCGATCCCGCAGGCCTCCACGCACTTGTAACAGAGAATGCAGCGGGAGTAGTCGCGGACATAGAGGGTGTTGTCAACCTTGGTGGGCTGTTCGACCCCCTCGGCGGTGTCACCGCTCACCGGCGGGTGGTGGCCCGGATGCCGCCTGTCCCGCTCACCGGCGGCGGCGGGCGTCGAGGAGGGGCCGTAGCGGTCGGGATCGGCGCGGTACTGCTCCATCCACCCGGCGACCTCGTCGTCGGCCACGGACAGGTCCACCGATGACCCCAGGAACTCCAGGATCATCTTCCGGCTGTGCCGCACGCGCTCGGAGTCGGTGCTGACCACCATGCCCTCCTCGGCCACCCGGGAACAGGCCGGCACCAGCGTGCGGTTTCTCTCGACCTCCACCACACAGATACGGCACACGTTCACGGGGGTGAGAGTCTCAAGGTAGCAGAGGGTGGGGATCTCGGTTCCCATCTGCCGGGCTGCCTCGAGGAGAGTGGCGCCCTCCGGGACCTCCACGCGGGCGCCGTCGATGGTTACCTTGACGGTCTGGCGGGTGCTGGTTTCAGGTGAGGTCATCTCAACAGTCCGAGTTCGAGGGCGGAGCGTAGCGCTATTGCGGCCGTGTGTCCCAAGCCACAGATGGAGGCGTCCCTCATGGCCAGGTCGATTTCTTCGATGAGCCGGGTGTCGCCGGGTATGCGGGTGCGGCGCATTCTTGCCAGGGCCTCTTCGAGACGGACCGTCCCCACTCGACAGGGTACGCACTGGCCGCAGGTCTCGTCACGGAAGAACGCGGCGATGCGACCCAGGATGTCTCCGAAGTCGGTGTGCTGGTCGAACAGCATGATCACTCCCGACCCGAGGGAGACCCCTGCCTCGGCGGCGGCCTCGAAGGTGAGGGGCATGTCCAGAAGACCGGGCAGTACGAAGGAACCTGCTGCTCCCCCCAAGAGGACGGCCCGCAGTTGGAGACCCTCCGGCATTCCTCCCGCCAGTTCTATGAGCTCACCCAGGGTGGCCCCGAACTCCACTTCGTAGACGCCGGGCCTGGTGACGGATCCCGACAGGCAGAAGAGCTTGGGTCCGGAGGACTGGGCGGTTCCCAGCGAGGCGAATGCCTCCCCGCCTTCGGTGACGATGTCGAGAACGTTGCAGAGCGTCTCGACGTTGTTGATGACGGTTGGCTTTCCGAACAGTCCCTCGACGGTGGGAAATGGCGGTTTGTTGCGAGGCTCTCCCCGGAAGCCCTCGATGGAGTTCATGAGCGCTGTCTCCTCGCCGCATATGTAGGCGCCCTGTCCCCGGCGAAGTTCGATGTCGAAGGAGAAGCCGTATTTGGTCACGTCTCCCAGATACCGTCTTTGGCGGCATTCGTCGATAGCCGACCGCAGGCGCTCGGTGGCCAGGGGATACTCCCCCCGGATGTACAGATAGCCCTGGCGGGCGCCGATGGCATACCCGGTAATGGTCATGGCCTCGATGACCGAGTAGGGATCGTCCTCCATGAGCACCCTGTCCTTGAATGTGCCCGGCTCCGACTCGTCGGCGTTGCAGATGAGGTAGCGCACCGATTCCGGAGAGTTGGCCACGGCCTCCCACTTGATCCAAGCCGGAAAGGCCGCCCCTCCCCGACCCCGGAGTCCCGATGCCTTGACCTCGGCCACCACCTCGACGGGTCCCATCTCCACGGCCCTCTCCAGCGCCCGGAATCCGCCGGACGACAGATACGAGTCGAGCGAGTCGGGATTCACCCGGTTCACCCGCCTGAGCAGGCGAAGCCGGGGCTGGCCGGCCTGGGGAACGGGCGCCGCTCCGGCGCCCGGGGTGGGGAGTGATCCGTTCGGCCATCCGGACAGGCCGTCTGTGGCGATTCCCGTCATCACGCCATCCGCCTGCCCTGCCCGCTGCACATAGACGGCGGGAGCGCGGTCGCACTGCCCGAGACATGGTGAGGGCAACCAGCGAGCGTCGGCGCCGCCGTTCTGGCCGGATTGCAGGTGGTCCATCAGGTCCAGGGCGCCGGCGCGGCGGCACACGATGTCGTCGCAGACATGCCACACCGTGGACGGTGAGGGGTCCACCGATATCAGGGAATAGAAGGTGGCCACGCCCCAGGCCTCCGCCGGGGGGACCGACAGCACCCGGCAGATGTGCATGAGGGCGCCCTCGGAGACCCATCCTATCTCCGATTGCACGGTCTCGAGGGCGGGCAGGAGAAGGTGGCGCCGATCGACGGCGCTCTGCCTTCCGGTCATGAATACCCGCAGGTTGTCGGCGGTCCTGATCCGCTGGTGGCTCTCTACCCCGGCCGGGCCGGTGACAGACTCGATCGCCTCCTCTTCGGCGGTTGTGGGTCGGGCATCCGTGAAGCGAAGGTCCATACGTGAACTGCCCGACCGACCCTATCCGACCGGCGCTGCCAGTTTCTCGACCCGCACCGCCGTGGCTTTGAACTCGGCGGTCCCGCTCTTCGGGTCCCAGGCTTCAATGGTGAGTTGATTGATGTCGACCTCCTCGGGAAAGTGGAGGGACATGAAGACGAGTCCCGGCCGGAGCCCCTCGTCCACCCGGGCCGGCACGGTGATCGATCCTCGCCGCGAGGTCACCCGGACCTCCTCTCCTTCCGAGATATCCCACTCGGTGGAGTCCTCGGGGGAGATGTCGATGGTCCCTCCGATGCGGATGGGGGACTTGAGCGAACCGCTCTGCACCCCGGTGTTGTAGGAATCGAGGTGACGCCCGGTTGTGAGCCTGACGGGATAGTCCTCGGTCAACCGGTCCACCGGGGGTACCCATTCCACCGGCGTGAGGGGCGCCAGGGGCCCGACCGGGGGATCCTCCCAGAGCCGGGCATGCAGGAACAACTCCCCTGGATGGTTCTCGTCGTAGCAGGGCCACTGCAGGCCGCCGTTCTCATCGAGGCGGCGGTACGACATGCCGCGGTGCATGGGGGAGAGGCTGCGCAACTCGTCCCACACCTCCTCGGCGGACGGCGAGCCCCAGTCATGACCCATGGCGGCTGCCATGGAGGAGATGATTTGAGAGTCCGTGCGGGCCTCCCCGGGAGGACGCCTGGCTGGACGCACCCGTTGCACCCGCCTTTCGCTGGAGGTGACCGTTCCCTCGGCCTCGCACCAGTCTGCGGCCGCCGGAAAGACAACATCGGCCATTTGGGCGGTGCGGGTGAGGAAGATGTCCTGGACCACCATGAAGTCCAGTCCCTCCAGAAGGCGGCGGGCGCGATTGACGTCGGCTTCGGATTCTGCCGGGTTCTCCCCGATCACGTACAGGCCCCGAAGGTGTCCGTCTTCCATGGCTTCGAACATCTGGGTGAGATGGAGTCCCTTGCGGGGAGGGATGCCGGCTCCCCAGGCGGCCTCGAAGGGTGCCCGCAACTCGTCTGACTCGACGTCCTGGAAACCGCTGAGCTTGTTGGGAATGGCGCCCATGTCCCCTCCGCCCTGCACGTTGTTCTGGCCTCGCAAAGGGACCAGGCCCGATCCGTAACGGCCCACATGGCCGCACAGGAGAGCCAGGTTGATGAGGGCGAGAACGTTGTCGGTGGCGTTGTGGTGTTCGGTTATGCCCAGGGTCCAGCAAAGCTGGGCGCGGTCGGCCCGGGCATAGGAATGAGCCAGGGTACGTATGGCGTGGGCGGGTACTCCCGTCACCTCTTCTCCCCGCCGAAGGGTCCAGTCCTGCACGCTCTCGGCGTACTCTGCGAAATTAAGGGTCGATCTTTCGATGAAAGTGCGGTTCTCCAGTCCGGCCGCCAGGATCTCCCGGGCAATGGCGTTGGAGAGGGCGATATCGGACCCCACGTCGATTCCCAGCCACATGTCGGCCCACTCTGCCGACTCGGTCCGGCGGGGGTCGACACAGAACAGTTGAGCCCCCCGGCGGACCGCCCGGATCACCCTGTGAAAGAAGATGGGGTGGGCGTTCCGGGCGTTCGATCCCCACAGGATCACCACATCGGCGTCATCCATCTCCTGGTAGGAACTGGTTCCCCCACCCGCTCCGAAAACAGCCGCCAGACCGGCGACGCTGGGAGCGTGTCAGGTCCGGTTACAGGAGTCTACGTTGTTTGTTCTCAGCGCCACCCGGGCGAACTTCTGAGCCAGGTAGTTGGTTTCGTTGGTGGCCTTGGAACACGAGAACAACCCCAGGGCCTCTCCTCCGTGAGCATCGCGCACCTCGCCCAGACCTCCGGCAGCGGCTTGCAGTGCCTCGCTCCAGGTGGCTTGGCGCAGGACTCCGTCCTCGCGAATCAGCGGGTAGGCCAGCCGGGTCTTTTTTCCCATTGTTGACTCTCCTTGAAGTGGAACTGGTCGATTGGTCCCGTGAAAAGGGATTTTAGGTGATGTATTTGTGCTGGGAAGGGGGGAAAGGGGCGCCGGGAAACCTGCCGGACTGGGGAGTCCGGGGGAGGTAGATTCGCTCTGAGTCCCCTATTGCATTGGGAGATGAAATGGCCCGGCGTATCATGCCCGTTCTTGCGATGGCAGTCCTGTCCGTCGTTGCCGGGGCTTGCATCCTGGCGTCCCCGGCAAAGCGGGAGGCTCGCATCTGGATAGCTCCCGAGACGGTTGATTGCGTGGGTGTCGGCCCCCGGACGTGCCTGTTGGTGAAGGAGTCGGAGGATGCCGAGTGGGGCTTCTTCTACGATGGCATCGAAGGATTCACCTACGTCGAGGGAGTTTCCTATGTCCTCGACGTGGAGATAGTCGAGATCGAGGACCCGCCCGCCGACGCCAGTTCTCTCGAGTACCGGCTGATCCGGG
>CAYWGY010000146.1:0-7057 GCA_964458055.1 uncultured Acidimicrobiaceae bacterium
TCAAACACTGATTGCGAAAATGTGTCGCTGGAATGGTTTTGGTAGTGACATTCAATGGCATGCTCTCCTTGTTATGTACAGATTATAACGTCCATTTTTAACAAGTGGCTGCTGGGGCTGCTTCGGTTGCTTTCCATCTCTCTGCAGAGAGACTCTCTCTGACTCTCTGGCGGCCCACCATTTTTGAAGATGGGAGCCTGAACTGGCTTGGAATGAAACGGGTCTCAGAAGTCGATAACCGTGATCTCGTCAACCGGCCAGCGGGTCAGGACTTCGGCGCCGTTTTCCCGGACCACGATCATTTCTTCCACACGCATGCCCTCGCGACCGTCGGGTTCCTGGGTCTCCACCGCCATGACCATGCCTTCCTGGAGTTCGATCGGGTGGTCCACCGAGATCCCTCTCCAGATCAACGGCCTCTCGTACAACTGGAGCCCCAGTCCGTGCGCCCACTGGTTGGTGGTCATCTGCCAGTAGTGCTGGGCGCCGTACCAGTCCATGTGCTCACCATCCCGGTCGGGGAACATCATGGCCACCTCGCCGGTGGTCACACCGGGGCGGATCGCCTCAATGGCGTCGTACATCCAATCGCGGGCGCGTTTGTAGGCGTCGATGGAACGTTGCCGCGGCTTGCCGATCGAGAAGGTGCGATACACGCACGACCGGTAGCCCTGGAAGGTGGCGCTGTAGAAATCGGCGTACATGATGTCGCCGGGACGGAGCATCCGGTCGGTGGTGTTGGCCTGGTGCTTGGGCCAGGTGTTGGGACCGCTGGTCAGATACCCTCCCTCCACCGTGCCTCCCCGGCGGAGGACCGCTTCGACCGCCGCTCCCCACACTTCCTGCTCCAGCATGCCCGGCTCGGCGGCCTTCTTGATCGCCATGAACCCGGCCTCACAGATCGCAGAGAGCACCCGGAAGCACGCGATCTCGTCCTTGGTCTTCGTCTGGCGAGCGGTGTGGAGGGCGTCGGCCGCCCCTTCCCGAACATCCAGTCCCCGCTCGCGGAGCTTGGCGGCCAGAGCCGGCTGGGTGGCGTCGATGCCCACCGGATCCCGGTGCACGTCGTAGTCGTGGGCCGCCTCGACAATCAGATCGGCCATCGTGCCCAGCAGGAACTCCCTCGCCGAAGGCGACCCGCTGGCCCGGGGAACGTTGCCCAACCCGGGCGCCGCGTAGCGTATGTCGGGCAGCCAGGGACAGTTGGCCTTCTCGTTGCTGGCATGGTCGGCGGTGTCCCAATGCACCACATCCCCTCCGGCGGTGAGGAAGCTGTAGTGATCGGCGCCCGACCCCCCCAGCATGGCCAGTCCCGTCACGTACCGGATGTTGGGGTCGTCCAGCAGGAGCACCGAACCCAGCCCGGCCTCGGCGATGTAATGCTGGGCCCGGGCTTTTCGTTCGTCACGCAACCGGGCCATGTTGATCCGCTCCTCCCAGTCAACGGCCATGGTTCCCAGGGTGCCCTCCATGTAAGTCGGCTCGTACAAGCTCATGCTGCTCCCTTCTCGGTAGCTCCAGGTGTCATCTCTTTGCCAAAGACTGCAGTTGAGAGGCGATCTCCGCCAGGAATCGAGCTCCCTCCATTCCATCGAACACACGATGATCGCCGCTCAGGGTCAGGCGTACGGTTGGGACCGCCACCAGGTTACCGTTCGCCACGATGGGTCTCGGCTTGACAGACCCCACCGCCAGGATGCCGGCTTCCGGCGGGTTCACCAGAGCGATGAACTCATCCACCCCCGCACCGCCCAGGTTGGAAACCGTGAAGGTGCCTCCCTGCAACTGGTCACCCCGCAACTTGCCCGCCCGCACCGCCGCTTCGACCCGCCGGCGCGCCACGGCCACCTCGGCCAGGCTCAAGGCGCCAGCGTCCCGGATCACCGGAACGATCAACCCTTCCTCCACCGCCACCGCAAACCCCAGGTTGACCCGGGGGTGGACCCGGACCGAAGGCGGGTCTCCATCAACCCAACTGGCGTTGACAGCCGGAGTCCGACCCAGTGCCTGGGCGGTGGCCCACAACACGATGTCGGTGTAGGTGGGTTTCGGTCCCTCTCCGGTGTGCTCGATCTCCTCCAGCACCACCTCCCTCATCAGTTGAAACTGGGGTACGGCCGCCGATCGGGACATCTGGGTGGCTATGGCCCGCCGCATCCTCGACAACTCTCGGTTTCCCCCCGCCTCCGTCTGAGACTGCTCGTGCGCCCGGACCACGTCATCGGCAGTAACCCTCCCACCCGGTCCCGTGCCCTCAACGCCGCCAAGATCGACTCCGAACTCCTTGGCCCGGCGGCGGGCAAGTGGCGACACCGGTTTCCTCCGGGACTTCCTCACCGCCGGTCTCGGCGCCACATCCCGGGAAGGCGAGACCCGCGGTCCTTCCGCCACGGGCCTGGCCGCAGCAGGCCGGGACTCCGGAGAGGGAGGTTGCGCCGACGGATCGTCGGCGATCCAGGCGATCGGTTCCCCGGTGGCGGCCTTGGCGCCGGGTTCCATCAGGACCGCCACCAGAAAGCCGCCGGTGGGTGCCTCGAATGCCACCTCCGCCTTGTCGGTCTCTATCACCGCAAGAATCTCGCCCTCTCTCACTTCCTCCCCCAGAGACTTGCGCCACTCCACGATCACACCCTCCTCCATGTCCTGTCCCAGTCGGGGCATCTTCACCAGCCTCATGCTCTTGGTTCTCCCATACCTACCGCGCCAGATTCAGTGGAGTGTCCAGCCACCGTCGGAGGTGACTATCGCTCCGGTCACGAAGCTGGGGTCGTCGGAGGCCAGGAAGGCGATCACCGCCGCGATCTCCTCGGGTTCGGCGTGGCGGCCCATCGGCGTGCCGGCCAGCATCTCCTTCCAACTCTCCGGGTCTTCCCGCAGGTCGGCGTTCATTCCCGTGGCAACCACCCCCGGCGCCACCGCGTTGACCCGGATCCCGTACGGTGCCGTCTCGAAGGCAGAGGACCGGGTGAGCATGGTGATCGCTCCCTTGGAGGCCGTGTAAGCGATGTGGCCGCGTCCGGGGAGCACTGCCTCGACGGATCCGATGTTGACTATCGCTCCTTGGATCCCGGCCTCGATCATGGATGCCGCCACGTCTCTGGACAGGAGGAACGGGGCCTTCAGATTGACGTCGAAGGTGAGGTCCCAGGCCTGCCTGGAATGCTCCAGGGTGGGTTCGCGGATCAGGATCGCTGCGGCGTTGACCAGGATATGAATCTGGTTGTCCCAGTGTTCCAGCGCCGCGGCCACCGCCTCATGGCATGACGCGGCGAGGCTCAGATCGGCGGTGAAGGAAACATGGCCCTCACCCAAACCGGCGACCACTTCGGCTACTGCGGGTCCGTTGCGGTCGACGCAGAAGAGGTTGGCGCCCTCTGAAGCCAGTCTGAGGGCGGTGGCCCTTCCGATGCCCTGGGCGGCGCCGGTGACGATGGCGTTCTTTCCCGACAGTCTCCCGCTCATTGCAGCATGTACCCCCCGTCGGCGTAGATCGATGTGCCGGTAACGAAGGCGGCGTCGTCGCTGAGCAGGAAGTGGACGCAGGCGCCGATGTCCTCGGGCATCCCCAGCCTGCCGATGGGCATGAACCTCGGAGCGTCCTGGCGATAGACCTCGGGGGTCATCTCGGTGTCGACCGATCCGGGACTCACCGCATTGACCCTTATCCCCAACGGTCCCCACTCCAGTGCGAGAACCTTGGTCATGGAGAGAAGTCCGCCCTTCGACGAGGCGTAGGGGACCTGCTCGGGATAGGCGATGGTGTCCTCGGCCGAACTGATGTTGACGATCGCTCCGGAGATGCCATTGTCAATCCAGTAGTTCGCCACCGCCTGGCACAGGAAGAAGGGCGCGGTGAGGTTGGTCTCGATTATCTCGTCCAGATTGCGGAGGGGTTGCTTCCAGAAAGGGGTGAAGATGTTGACTGCGGCGTTGTTCACCAGCCCGTCAAGGCGGTCGAAGCGGTCAAGGGCCGACCCAAGCAACATGGAAGCGGCGCCGGGATCCTTCAGATCGGCCACCACCATCGCCGCAGAGCCGCCGGCTTCCTCCACCAGTTCCCGGGTCTTGTCCAGGTCCCGGGCAGTGCGGGAGGTGATCACCAGGTCGTATCCTCTCTCGGCCAGGGTGGTGGCTATGCCCTTCCCGATTCCCCGGCCCGCTCCGGTGACGATGGCGACCCGCCTGGCGCCCATCAGGAAACCATCCCCATCACGGTGTCCAGGGCTGCGGCCACCCGGTCGATGTCGGCTTCGCTGTGACCGTAGGCAACCACCCCGGGGTGCACAGGGGGCCAGAGAATCCCGTGAGCGCAGAGACCGAGCAGCACGGCGCTCAGCAGGTCGTGATCGCCGGCCAGAATCTCGCGTCGATTCCGGGGAGGGGCGTCGGTGAAGTGGAGTTGGAAGATGGATCCGAAGCCGGTCATCTGCCCCATGCCATGTGAATCGAGGACCTCCCGGAGGGTCGACAGCAACCGGTCTCCCAGCAGGTCAATGTGCTCCAGAACCGGCTCTTTCGCCAAGACGTCCAGCACCGCCATGCCGGCCGCCATCGAAAGCGGGTTCCCGGTGAAGGTGCCGGAGTGGAAGATGCGCCTCCCCTGGGCGACCGACTCGGCCCCCAGGACCGCTTCCATGATGTCGGCCCGGCCTCCCATGGCGGACAGCGGCAGGCCTCCCCCGATGGCCTTCCCCAGACAGGACAGGTCCGGAGTGACGCCCAGGTATCCCGGAGCGCCGCCGGTGCCCAAGCGGAGACCGGTGACAACCTCGTCGAAGACCAGGACGATCCCGTGGCGGGCGGTCACCCGCCGGACGGCCTGGGCGAAGTGGCGGTCGGCGGCCACGGCGCCGCCGGTGGAGAACGCCACCGGTTCCATCACCACCGCGGCCAGTTCGGAAGCGTTCTCCGAGATCAGAGCGACCGAGTTCTCCACGTCGTTGTAGGGGAGCACCAGGACCTCATCGGCGATGCGTGGCGGAACCCCGGCGGAGTCGAACACCGGCATCGGGCGATGTGGATCCCCCTCAACCCGGCGTGACCCTCCCGACACCAGGAAGTAGTCATCGGACCCGTGGTAGTTACCCTCGAACTTGGCATAGCGTGTCTTTCCCGTGTAGGCCCGCGCCGCCCGCAGAGCGGTCCGGACGGCCTCGGAGCCGGTGTTGGCAAAGCGGAGGCGTTCCAGGTATGGCATGAGTTCGGTGAGCCTCTGTGCGAACCGGCCCTCAAGGGGGGTGGGCGCCAGAACGGTCGCCAACCGGCTCATCTGTTCCCGGACCGCCGCCACCACCTCCGGATGGCAGTGACCCAGGAGCGACGACCCGGCGCCCATGAGCACGTCGACGTAGTCGTTTCCATCGACATCGGTGACATGCCCGCCCCGGCCGCCGGACAAAGCCACCGGGTAGGGCTCATAGAACTTGGCTGCGCCCGAGACTCCCATCGGAAGGATGCCGCCGCTCTCCTCCCAGACGGCGCGGGACCCGCCCGTTCGTTCCCGGTAGAGGGCCTCCACCTTCCTGCGCAGGGGTCCGATGTCTTTCACCGTCTCCCCGCCCTCATGGTTTCCCGGCGGACCCGGGTCGCCTCCTCGTCGAGACGACCCTCGGTGTCGAAAACCACTCCGTAGTCCTCCCTGGCGCTCCGTCGGGAAACGTAGCCGTACTCGATGTCGCGGGCAACAGCCTCGGGATCACGTTCCAGGGGGTCTCCATATCCTCCGCCTCCCGCGGTCTCCTGGCCGACCACCTGGTCGCGGCGGAGGGGGACCATCGACTTCTTTGCGCCGAACTCGGGCGCCGCCAGGCACTCGTCGGGCGTGTCGGGATCGAGGCGGTAGCGGGCGGGCGCGCCGTGGTGTCCCCCGAACAGGCCGTACGGCGGGACCCGGACCCGGTTGCCGAGCACCGACAACTCCCCCGTCGGCGCCAAAAGCCGGTAGTCGCGACGCACAGAGAGACCGCCCCGCCACTGGCCGGGACCTCCCGAGTCCTGGCGCAGTTCGTAACGGTCTATGCGAAGCGGATACTTCATCTCGATGGCCTCCACCGGCAGATTCCAGGTGTTCCCCACTATCGAGTAGATGGCGCTCTGGCCGTCGCGGCCCTCGGCGCCGCCCCAGCCGCCCTCGGGGTATTCGTACAGGACGAATCGCTCCCCGTCTTCGCCGAAGCCGCTCAGGAACAGGTTGTTGGACGAACCCTGGTCGGCGGCCATCAAGCGGACCGGGTTTGCGATGTCGCGGGGGATCTCTCCCAGCGCCCGGTACACGGCGTTGTGGACCACCGAAACGATCTCGTTGCCGCCCGTGCAGGCCGCCGGGAAGCGGGGATTGACGATGGTGCCCTCGGGAGCGATGATCTCCACCGGGCGGTAGCACCCCCCATTGGGCGGGATGGTGGGATCGGTGGCCGCCTGGATGGTCATGTAGACCCCCGAGGCCGTGTAACCCAAAACGCTGTTCAACGGACCCTCCACCTGGGAGTCGGTGCCGGTGAAGTCCACCACCACCCCGTCGCCCCGCACCTTCACCGTCACCCGGACCGTGCGGGGCACGTCGGTGATGCCGTCGTTGTCCATGGAGTCCTCGGCGTGATAGTCGCCGTCCGGCCATCCGGCGATCACCGAACGGATGCGGCGCTCGGAATTATCCATCTCGATAGCCATGCACTGCTCGACGGTTTTCAACCCGTAGCGATCCACCAACTCGATCAGGCGACGACGGGCGGTGAGGTTGGCGGAGACCTGGCTGAGGAGGTCCGACCGCATGTTCTTGGGGAGGCGCACATTGGCCAGAATCATGTTCATGATCTCCTCGTCGATCTCACCCTCCTTGATGATCTTCACCGGCGGGATGCGAAGGCCCTCCTGGTAGTTCTCCCTGGCCTGGGCGTAGAAACTTCCCGGCACCGTACCTCCCACATCCAGGTGGTGGGCACGGTTGGCGCCCCAGCCGATCAGTTCTCCCTCATAGAAGATGGGAGTCACGAACGTCACGTCCGGCAGATGGGACCCACCCCGGAAAGGGTCGTTCAGAATGATGGAATCACCGGGG
>CAYWGY010000147.1:0-2592 GCA_964458055.1 uncultured Acidimicrobiaceae bacterium
CAAGCACGGGTGGCGTTCCTCCGACACCGCCGAACTGGTCTTCGAGGACTGCCGGGTGCCGGCGGCGAACATGATCGGAGAGCGCAACCGGGGCTTTTACGCCATCATGCGGAACTTCCAGAACGAGAGGCTCGTGCTGGCGGCGGCCGCATTGGGAGAGGCCAGGAAAGCCATCGAGATGACGGTGGAGTATGTGAAGAGCCGGCGCGCCTTCGGCAAGGTCCTGTGGGCGAAGCAGGCCATCCGCCACAAGATTGCAGAACTTGCCACCGCGGTCGAGGCGGGGGCCCAACTCACCTATCACTCGGCCTGGCTCCTCGACCAGGGCCGGGGAGCGGTCCGGGAGGTCTCGATGTTGAAGGCCTTCATGGGAGAGTTGGTGAACAGGGTGCTCTACAGCTGCGTCCAGTTCCACGGCGGGATTGGCTACATGCGGGAGTCAGCTATCGAGAGGATGTCCCGGGACGCCCGCCTGCATCCCATCGGCGGGGGAGCGACCGAGGTGATGCTCGAAGAGATCGCCAAAAAGATGTGAGCGGATTCAACGGGCTGACGTCGAATGGATAGGGAACGGCTCCTCACCCTGCGCACCGACTACGAGACCGCCGGGCTGTCGCGTTCGGACCTCTGCGATGATCCCTCCGATCTGTTTGCCAAGTGGTTCTCCCAGGCGTGGGAGGCCGGACTGGCCGAGCCGCATGCCTTCATCCTCGCCACCGCCGACCGCGGAGGCCGGCCCTCGGCTCGCACGGTGCTGATGCGGGGGACCGACCGCCGGGGAATCGTCTTCTACACCAATTACCGGAGCCGCAAGGGCGGCGAGTTGGCCGAGAACCCCCGAGCGGCAGGCGTGTTCCTTTGGATGCCCCTTCATCGCCAGGTCCGGGTCGAGGGCTCGGTCGAGAAGGTGTCGGTCGCCCGTTCCGACGAGTACTTCGGGTCCCGTCCTCCCGGATCGCGTCTCAGCGCGGTGGCGTCTCCCCAGAGCGACCCGGTGCCCGACCGGGCATGGCTGGAGCAGCGGATGGAAGAGTTGTGGCGGCGCTACCCCGACGGCGAGGCGCCCCGGCCACCGGAGTGGGGCGGCTACCGGATCGCGGTGGACACCTACGAGTTCTGGCAGGGCCGCCCCAGCCGGTTCCATGATCGCTTCGAGTACAGGATGACAGCAAGCGGCTGGAAGGCGGACCGGCTCGCTCCCTAGCGCGCCGCAGGGAACCGGAGGTTACCGGCGACGGCGGTCCCGACTTCTACCAGCTCATCTGCTCGTCGCTGTCGGCCTCCTCTTCGACTTCTTCCTCTCTCATCAGCATGGCCGGGAGGATCGCCAGCAACGACAACAGTCCCGTGATCAGGAAGAGGTTCTGGAACACGGTGACGCCGGCGTCTATCAGGACGGCCTCGGTCTCCTCGAAAGTGGGTCCCAGTTCGAAGTCGCCGGTGAGGCTGTAGAAGCGCTCTATGCCCCAGGCCGACAGGGCGGCCAATCCCATCGCCATGCCAACCATCCTCGCTGCCGTCACCAGCGAGGCGGCCGCGCCCCAGTAACTGCTGGGCGAAGCGCTGAGGGCGCTCACGCCGATGGGAGGGATGACCAGCCCGAATCCCAGGCCGGCCGAGACCAGGGGCAGGGTCAGCCTCAGTTCCTCCACCCTGGTCTCCCAAGTGCTCATGAACAACAGGCCGATGCCCATCAGCGCCAGACCGGCGACGCAAACGGTGCGCACGCCGACCCAGCGAAGGACCCAGCCTCCCAGCACGGCGCCGATCGGGATGGCGGCGGTGAGGCGAAGCAGTTGGAGGACGCTGTCCAGAGCCGATTTCTCCATGACGGTGCCCGCCATGAGCGGCACCGTCACCAGGGAGATGATCAGGGCCACTCCCACCAGGAACTGGGCGCCGTTGGAGGACAGGAAAGCCCTGGACCTGTACAGGAAAGGAGCCAGCAGAGGCTGGGTGGTGCGTCGTTCCAGGTAGACCAGGGCGCCGATGAGAGCCGCGCCGGCGGCCACCAGCAGATACGGGACTGCCGACTCTGCCGAGAAGAAGTCTCTCTGTGAAAGCCCGGCGGTCAGAAAGATCAGCGCTCCTCCCATCACCATGGCTCCGAAGTAGTCCATCTTGGCCTTCGCATTGGCCCGGTCCGGCAAGAGCGCCAGAAGGGCGATGAGGAAGAGGCTCTGGGGTACGTCCAGCCAGAAGATCCACCGCCACCCCCACAACTCGATGATGGCGCCTCCGTAGAGTGGCCCCAGAACAGAGCCTGCCTCGGCTGCCGCCGCCACCAGTCCGATGGCTATCCCTCTCCGGCGGGGCTCCACGGCCGCGACCGCCATGGCCAGGCCTATCGGCACGGTGGCGCCGCCCCCGATGGCCTGGACCACTCTCGCCGATACCACCCAACCGAAGTTCGCCGCCAGCGCCACGAACGCCGATCCGACGGCGAACACCACCAGGGCCCACTGGAACATCCTCACCCGTCCGTGCACGTCGGAGAGGCGCCCGCCCATCGGCATGGCCACGGTGTAGGCCACCAGGTAACCGGTGACGATCCAGGACGCCCGGTCCAGGTCGGTGAGGGGGATCTCCAAG
>CAYWGY010000147.1:2602-7046 GCA_964458055.1 uncultured Acidimicrobiaceae bacterium
CCATCACTCCGGGCAGCGCCGCCACCACCACGGTCTGGTCAAGGGCGGTCGAGAAAACTCCCAGACAAATTATTGCCAGTATGCCGGACTCGGAGGTTGCCAGGGAGGTGAGTCGCCGCCTCAGACCGCTCACGACCCGGATCCGAGGTCCGGGATCTGGATTTCGACGGGAACATCGATGCCCAGGATGCTCAGCAGACGCACGGTTTCGGGATCATCGTCGAGATAAACGGGGCCCGCAATCCTTATCTGCTGCAGGTTGTAGTCGGTCGCGTCGATCCACAGGGTCAGGCTCACCTCGAGACCGGGGTCCGCAGTCGTGATCAGCGACTGCAATTCGTCGGAAGACAACTCTGCCTCGATGCGAACAGCCTGGGCGTCTCCCACGGACTCCTGGCCCGTGGCCGTGGCGTCATCCTTGACCGCTGTCAACAGGTCGGCGAGGGTGAGGCCCAATCCGACAAAGTTGAATGGCACCTGGTCGAGGGGTAACGGGTTCCAGGGAGCGTCCTGGGAGAGTTTCAGGAAGGCCTCTTCTCCCACCGCCATCATCGAGATCTGCACGAACCCGAAGCCCGGCGCCTCCACGTCCACCAGCATGATGAAGCTGTCAGGCGCCTTCACTTCAGCCTCCAAGCTCTTGAACGTTGCCCCGAAGAACTTTGCTCCCGACTCCTTCTCGTCGATCAAGCTGAATTTCACCGTCGATATGGCGGCTACCTTCTCGGCTGCCCTGGTGAGCACATCAATGACGTCGATTTCGGGTGCGGGAGCGGGTTCGGCCTCCTCCTGGCAGGCGGCGACCGAGAACAGGAGGGCAACCGCCAGAACGGCGATCGGCAGCTTGCTACGAAGTGTCCGGGACAAGGTCATCTCCTCTCCTCTCTAACTCGGCGGGTGGGTGGCGTTTCGCCACCTCCCTGGAGCGGAAACTCCTTCATGCTGGTCCCGCACCTTACGCGCCTGGATTCTTGGAGCAGCGCAGCCGCTGCAACCAGCGGCCGGCGGCGCTTTGGGCCGCTTTCCGCCGGAAAGTGTGATGAACGGCATCAACCGTCTGCTCATGGTCCTTCACCTTAGCGTCTGCCGGCATGCCCACCCTGTAATGGAGACCTGGGCTGTGGGTACGCCGAAGGCTGACTGCAGATCTCTGAGTTCGGGATTGATCCAACGGTGCTATTCGGCATCGATTACACCTGGAGATGCTGCATAAAGGCAGTCTGGGGCCAACATCGATGATCTTCGCGCTTCTACACCGGAGAGGCCCCATGACCGACATCCACCATGGGGTTCACCGAGCAGTCACCACCGGGAGACCGCCACCGCATACCGGAGAGCGGCGTGGTGGGAGGAGTCGTCCACACTCACAGTCATCTCTGATGCCTACTGTGACTTGAACCCGGCAGAGTCGGCTGCCGCACCCCGCAGACTTGGGAGTATGGGTGGCGACACTTCGGAAAGGAGGGCCTAGTCTCTCTCATGATGCGATTGACCATTCTCGGATCGAGCGGCACCTACCCGGCGCCCTCCAACCCCGCCTCCGGATATCTGATCGAGTCGGCCGCAACCCGCGTGTGGTGCGACGCCGGTCCGGGGACATTCGCCGCTCTCACGGCTCGCCTGGACCCGGAGTTGCTGGACGCGGTGGTGATCTCGCACCGTCATCCCGACCACTGCATGGACCTGGTCTCTGCCTACCATGCCTTTGCCTACGGCCCGCACCCGCACCGGGCGCTTCCCCTGTACGCTCCCGAAGAGGTGTTCCCTGCCTTCCTGGCCTTTCTCGGCCAGGGCTACGACGGTCGATTCGCCGAGATCTTCGACTTGCGCGTGATCTCTGATGGCGACCGGGTCAACATCGGAGACCTGGAGGTCAACTTCGCCGAGGCCGACCATCCCGTGCCGACGGTGGCTTCCCGGTGGAGTGACGGTCACCGGGCTCTTGCCTATTCGGCCGACACCGGACCGAAGGGAGACTGGCCGGAAATCATCGAGGGGGCGCACCTCTTTTTGTGCGAGGCAGCGCTCGGGGCAGAGCCACACCTGCGGGTTGTGCCCCACCATCTCGGCGCCGAGGATGCGGGACGGATCGCCCGTGAGCGCCGGGTCCGCCGACTCATGCTCACCCACATCCCCCCTCACATCGACTCGGCTCGGGCGGTGGCGGCCGCCGAGGTCGCTTTCGACCGGCCGGTGCTGCTGGCGGTTCCCGGCGCGGACTATCGGGTATGAGTTCCGACATACGGGCAGGTCACCGTGCGTAGTCGGCCGCCGGATCAACTGCGGCCTGTCCGCCTGCACATGAACTTCACCGACGCCACTCCCGGCTCGGTGCTGATCGAGATGGGCGGCACCATGGTGCTGTGCACCGCGGCGGTGGAGGCCAAGACGCCTCCGTGGATCACCGCCCGGAATCACGGATGGGTGACAGCCGAATACGCCATGTTGCCGGGGTCGTCGAGCAACAGGATCCGGCGGGACCATTACCAGAAGGGACGGGCTCTCGAGATCTCCCGTCTGATAGGCCGTTCGCTGCGGTCGGTCGTCAATCTGAAGACCATGGGAGAGTGTGCCATCCGGGTCGACTGTGATGTCATACAGGCTGACGGGGGAACCCGGACCGCCGCCATCACAGGCGGATGGCTAGCCATGACAGGAGCTCTGCAATGGGCTGGCGAGCAGGGGTTTGCCAACACAGAGTCCCTAATCGACCAGGTGGCGGCCATCTCGGTGGGAGTGGTGGAGGGTGAGATACTGCTGGATCTCGACTACGCCGACGACAGCCGCGCCGATGTGGACATGAACGTGGTGATGTCGGGCAGGGGACTCATGGTGGAGGTGCAGGGAAGCGCCGAGGGAGCGCTGTTTGATCGAGCAGACCTGGATCGCATGCTGGACCTCGCCCAGTCCGGAATTGCGGAATTGGTGGCGTTGCAGCAGGAAGCCGTCCGCCCGGAATCGCCGTGACGGGACCTCACAGGGCACCCGACCGGCTGGTGGTGGCCTCGGCGAATCCCGACAAGATCGCCGAGGTGGAAGAGATCTGGACCGCCCTCGGCGTGGGGAGCCACATCGTCCGGGGTCTCACGTGGGATGAGGTGGAAGAAACAGGCGAAACCCTGGAGGAGAACGCCCTGCTGAAGGCCAGAGCCGTGGTGGCGGCGACAGGGTTGCCCGCTCTTGCCGACGACACCGGTCTGGAGGTGGATGCCCTGGGAGGATCTCCCGGAGTCCGCTCGGCGCGCTACGCCGGAGAGAACGCCACCTACGAGGACAACACCGCCAAGTTGCTGTCGGAGATGGAAGGCAAACAGGACAGGTCCGCTCGATTCCGCACCGTGGCTGCTCTGGCGTGGCCCTCCGGAGAAGTGCTCGTCGCCGAGGGCGCCCTCGAGGGCAGGATCACTCTCCACAACCGGGGAGAGGCCGGTTTCGGTTACGACCCGGTGTTCGAGGTGGGAGGCCGCACTATGGCAGAGATGACCACCGCCGAAAAGAACATGATCTCCCACCGCAGGCGCGCCCTGGCTGCTCTGGTTTCCCTGCTGAACAGCTGAGGCGAGACCGGTCGATGACAGTTTTGATGTTGGGTAGGCCTAGTGCTTTGAGACCACTCTAATAGAGAGCACAGAGTTAGCTCGTTACCCTATAACAATGGTTTGGCCTAGGGGACTTTGAGTCGAGGCACATATTTAATGCCCAATACTGAACAAATGGACTGTTCTATACTCGTCCTGCTGCGGTGAGTGTTCATATACACCTGAGTTCGGATGGAGAGGACGCGCTTGACAAATTGATCTCTATGGCACATATACAGCTCAGCGAGCCTATCCCGCCCTTCTACGGTCAACTCCTCGCCACTGTCCAACTGGTAAAAGTAACCGAAAATGTCATAGGCGGGATTGTCATTACGTGTAACTACTCTCTCCACAGCCTCCCTGATGCTCGGAACGTTAACCGCGTGTACGGCGTGCTCGATGTTGCCTATGGTCCAAAGGAATGACAGGAAGGTAACCAACCGCCGTACTTCTGCAAGATCAGCACTGGGCTTTCTTGCATGGATGTGCCGAGCGAATCGTCCGATCTCTTCTTGACTTCCCAAAGCCTGATTCACTAGCCTTAAGGAGCTATCTGCTATTGCCTCCACAATGTCTTCAATTTGGCTCTTTGGGAGCTTTCCGTATTGAGTGCGGAGTACTTGTCCCAAGATGCGATTGCTCTTCAAGACACGCAACGTCCTGTTGGGAATCCGATCGTTTTGGCGATCATATGGTGTTACGGGCTCCTCGTCTTCCCCTCCATCCAAATCGTGGGTGGCCTCTCGTTCCCTTGCCCGCTCCTCCTCGACCGGCTTGCTCGTCAGTACGCTTTCTGGCAGGTCTGACACGACACCTACGAATCTTGATGTCTCATCCTCCCTTAGGGTGGCTGGAGTAATGTCTTC
>CAYWGY010000148.1:0-7006 GCA_964458055.1 uncultured Acidimicrobiaceae bacterium
CTCCATTGGGTCCCTGCTCCAAAGCAACAGTTCCCATAGGCAAACCGTCCGGTCCCGACATCGACGCCACCGCAGAAGCCCCCACCCCGGACGGAGCATCATCCCCACACCCAACCACCGTCAATGCGATGAGCACTGTCACTGCAATACGCGCCCACCGTGTTTTGAACGTCCCGCGAGTCCTAAAAATGTCCATCGTTGGCATCATAGCCTAAACGAACGGACTCAACAACGTCATCTGGAACCGAATACCCAGCCAAGAGATCCCGCTAAATCCAGAGAGCAACGTTCGCGCAGGGGGCTGAGCGGCACATGCAATCCACAAAAACAGAAGGCTCGGACACGACCCGACCCACAGAGAAGAAGTAGCCGGCTCTCCACCAACAGCGTACGCAAGCCGTGCGTATAGGCGTTCACAGCCGTTCGCCAGAAACCCCCACAAGGGGCTGACCCTTCAACCCCGTGACCCGGGACATAGGCTTGGCTATAAGTGCCCGGGGTGGGACTTGAACCCACACGCCACGAGGGGCACTGGATTTTAAGTCCAGCGCGTCTGCCTATTCCGCCACCCGGGCTAACTACCAGGGCATTCTACGAAGAATCCGCCTTGGCGACTCTGTATACTTGTATACCACGTCACTGGGAACCGACCACTCCCACCTGACCGAAGACAGGTGCACACCTTCAGAAAGACTGTCACGAAAGGACCTTGACATCACATGAGCGAGACCACAACCCGGATTGGAGGGGGAACTATCCAAACCCCCAAGGGAGGTCTTAAAGCCGACATCCTCATCTCGGGCGAGAAGGTAACCGCCCTATTGGATCCGTCGAGTCCGATCTCCGCCGACCGACACATCGACGCCACGGGCCGCTGGGTGCTGCCCGGCCTCATCGACCTCCATGCCCACACCCGGTCTCCCGGATACGAACAGAAAGAGGACTTCCTGACCGCCTCCCGGGCTGCTGCCGCCGGCGGATACACCACCTTTGTTGACATGCCCAACGTGGAGCCCCCCACCGTGAGCCTTGAACTCTTCGAGGAAAAGAGGGCAATCGCCGACGAACTCTGCATTATCGACTGGGGCCACTTCGTCGGACCCACCCAACTGGATGAGATCTCAAAGATGGCCAAGGCCGGCGCCACCGGGTACAAGATATTCCAGGTAACAGGCGGTTACCCGCACGACCCCCGCCTCGCCATCGACGATCCCGCCAGACTGCTGGAGACCTTCCATGCCATCGCGGAAACGGGCCTGCCCTGCGTCGTCCATCCGTTCTCGCAATCGGTGTTCGAGAGTCTCTACCACAAGGAAGTGGCCAAGGGGCGGCCAGGAGACATATTCACCTTCAGTGACGTCTACACCCGCGACATCGTCTGGCGGTTGGCCGTCGCGATCCTCCTGGAGGTCCAGCGGGAAACCGGCATGAGGCTGCAGGTCGTTCACACTCACGCGCCGGGAAGTCTGCGGCTGCTCGCCCAGGCCAAGGCCGACGGCCTGCCGGTGACAGTGGCCTCCGATCCCAAGTACTTCCACCTCCGAGAAGAGGACATCCGCCGCCAGGGCGCCAGGGCCATCCCAGGTGGGGTGGTCACGTCCGATCCCGAGAGGATGGCTGCCATCTGGAACGGACTGGAGACCGGAACGATCGACATCATCGACTCAGACCACGCCCCGCATCTCCTTGAGGAACTGACCCTCATGGAGGAGAGCCCCTTGATCGGGCCCTTCGGCGCTCCCCACTACGAGCACCTTCTCTCCCTGATGCTGACGGACGTGCAGGCTGGAAACCTCCGTCTCGGCAGGTTGATCCATGCTCTCACCGAGGCCCCGGCCAGGATCCTGGGTCTCTACCCGAGAAAGGGCGCCATCCTCCCCGGATCGGACGCCGACTTGGCGATCGTGGATCCCGACATGGTCTACCAGCCCCAGGACGGGGAAATGGAGTGCAAGAGCAACTGGACACCCTATCACGGATGGGACCTGACCGGCAAGACGATGCTCACCATGTTGCGGGGCACCGTCATCTTCAAGGATGGAGAGATCACGGGAGAGCCCGGCTTCGGACGCTACGTGGCCGGGGTGCCCCAAGAGCCGGATCCGGACATGGCGGCAGCCAAGAACGCCGGCATCTACCTCCGGCCCCGGTCCTGACCACTCCTGACGGGCAACCTCCCGGAAACGGGGGATCGCCCAGCAGAGGAGGATGCCTATGAAATTCGGTGTGCTGGTACCCCACTTCGGACAGTGGGCCTCCAGGGAGGCCCTGGTGAACAACGCTCCCATCATCGAGCAGATGGGCTTCCACTCGCTGTGGGTAAGGGACCACCTGGTGTGGAAGCCGCACGAGATGGAGGGAACAGACCGTACCTTCCTGGAACCGCTCCTGACCCTGGCCGCCCTCTCGTCGGTCACCTCGACAATGATGCTGGGTACGGCGGTGCTCATCCCTCTCCGCTGGCCGCTCAAACTCGCCCAGAACCTGGCGACTCTCAGCTACCTCTCCGATGGACGGGTGATGGCCGGGATGGGCCTGGGCAGCAACGAGATGGAATTCGGAGCCGTGGGACTGGACAAGGACCGCCGTATCCCGATTCTCGGAGAGACCGTGGACATCTGTCAACGGGTCTGGGCAGAGGACAACGTCTCCTACCGGGGAGAGATCTTCGAAGTCGACAACTTCACTCTCCGACCCAAGCCGGTCTCCCCCATACCTTTCCTGTACGGGGGGAGCACCCGGGCGGCGGCGCGGAGGGCGGTGACCATGATGGACGGGTGGATACCGGGGCGGATCCCGATCGACACCCTCAAGGACCGGCTCGGATACATAGATCAACTGTCCGAGGAGCACGGCAAGAAGATAATTCTGGGCACCATCCCCCTGGTAGTGGCCGATCCGGACCGCGAACGCGCCCGCCAGTCAATAGACATACCGGCCCTGGGAATCAGTTCCCACGGCGCCCGGCACTGGGTAACCCCCGCCTCGGGCGGTTTCAACACCGTGGATGACCTCGAAGGTCTGCTGGTGGTGGGTGATCGCTCCGACTGCCTGCGGTCCGTGGAGAGATTCGCAGATCTCGGGCTGGAGATGGTCATCCTCGACGTGCGCCTCCGCTTCGATCGGTACATGCAACAACTAGAGTGGCTGGCCGAATGGCTCATGCCCGAGTTCGGAGACTGAACGCCGTCGAAATCAGTTGCTTCGCATGGAGCAAGCTCCCCTTGAATCCTCAATCCGGTCAGGACGTGCAATGCTCGACGGGTTGACTTCCAGGACCGTTTGTCCGTGACCCGGAGAGTGCTGCTCGTCGTGTTGGTTCTGGCGGGGCTGGTCCCGGCTGTCGGCGCCGACGCTCACCACTCCGGCGAATTCCTCTTCGAGGGCTCGGGATGGGGGCACAGGGTCGGGATGGGACAGTGGGGAGCGTACGGGCAGGCGCTGGCCAATCCCGCCAAGCCGGGCGAGGAGATCGCGGCCCACTACTTCCCTGGTTCCAGCCCGGCGTCCATCCGCGATCTCTTTCTTCCCAACAATCTCCTGCAGACGCTCGATAACCCGCTCTGGGTCAATCTGGGTTCCCAGATCACCCTGCTGGAGTTCACTGCGGTGGGAGGCCGGCTGGATCTGTGCTTGGTGGGCGACGGGGAGGGTCCTTGCCCGAAGCCCCAGCATCCCCAGGAAGGGGAGACGTGGGAGTTCCGGCGCATCGCCCGCGGCGAGTGCGGCTTCTTCCACGGCGACCGACTCCATGGGACGGCGGGCAACTGCCGGGCATCCATCTCCTGGCCCGCTGCGGACGGGGTCCGGCTCCGTCACGGTGAGGATCGGAGCATGCTCTGCGCCGCCCGGGCCGGCGAGGGGTGCGAGTACCGGCATGGGGAACTGAAGATGCGGGACGACCCGGTCGAAACCGGGTTCCACGTTGTACTGGCGATCGGGCTGGAGGACTACCTCAGAGGCGTTGCGGAGATCCCGGACTCTTGGACGGCGCCGGGAATCAACCAGGCCCAGGCTGTCGCCGCCCGTTCCTACGCGGCCTTCCGGTTCTTCCAGTTCGAGACCGGGTCGCGTCCGGCTGATCCGGACGCTGATCCGGGTATCAGCGCATCGCGCAAGGACCGGTGTTGGTGCCATCTCTACGACAGCTCACGGGACATGAACTACATCGGCTGGGCCAAGGAGGCCCGGTCGAGATCGCAACCCTGGCTGGACGGTGTGGAGGCGTCCAGGGACCGCGTGCTCACCTACTTCGGCGATGGCTGGGAGGACTTCAGCAAGGCCGGGATCGTGCAGGCATTCTTCTCCGCCTCCTCGGGCGGGATCACCCGCAGCAACGTCTACGGGACCCGTACGGGATGGGACGGCGAAGCGCCGGCGGTACGTATGTGGCCCTACCTGGCGCCGGTCGAGGACCCGTGGGACCAGGACCCGGCGGTAGGCAACCCGAACGCCTCCTGGAAACGGCGGGTGAGTGCTTCGACAGTGGCGAACTGGTTGGGATGGGATGAGGTGACCGGCGCGGTTCTGGTAGCGAGGGAGACGCTGTCCACGCCGGCGCAGGTCAGGTTCACCGGCGTGAGCAACGGGGAACCGGCAGAGGTCACGGTGGCCGGCAACGGGTTGCGGACCCGCCTGGGTCTCAAGTCCTCCTACATCACCGCCATCGACGGCGTGGCGCCTCCGCCGGCCGGTGAGCCGGAGGATTCCGCCCCGGGCGGCGGTGGCCCCGGGGAGAACCCCGAGGAAACCCCCGAACCGGGACCTTTCGACGATGACGGAGGCGTGCACCAACCTGCTGTCAACCGGCTGGCGGAGGCGGGTGTTCTGGAAGGCACCGAGTGTGGTGAGCGGCGTATCTGCCCCGGCGAACCGATCCTGCGCTGGGTGATGGCGGTGTGGATGACCCGGGTTCTCCACCAGGCGCCAGCGTCTTCCGATGCCGGATCCCGGTTCGCGGACGTGGATCCCGATGCCTGGTGGGTCAGCAACGTGGAACGTCTTGCCGATCTCGATGTGACCTGGGGTTGTAGCACCGACCCGCCACGTTACTGCCCGGACAGCCCGGTCACCCGGGCGCAGATGGCCAGCTTCCTGGTCCGGGCCTTCGACCTGGACACGGCGCCATCGGCGGGCTTCACGGACACGGCTGGGAACACGCACGAGGCCGACATTGATGCTCTGGCGGCGGTCGGAATCACTGTTGGCTGCGGGACCGACCCTTTGCGTTACTGCCCGGACAGCCCGATCACCCGGGCGCAGATGGCCAGCTTCCTGGTCCGGGCTCTCGATCTCGGTTCGGATCCGGCCAGGTGACATGGAAACACGAGGCCGTGCGGAGGCTGCAGGATATCCGGTAAGGCGGCGGCTGCTGTTATGAGAGCGTCACCAGGTTACTCATCAATAACGAGGAATTGCCCCATCATGCCCAGGTCTTCATGATCGAGAATGTGGCAGTGGAACATGTACGGAGTGTCTTCGGCGGCATAAGAGTTGAACCGGGCGGCGATTACGACCTCACGGTCGGTGTCCACCAACACGGAGTCCTCCCAACCCGACTCCTCTGGTGGCGGAGGTTCACCATTGATTGACAGTATTTGAAACTGAATCTGGTGGGGGTGGAACACATGCACTCCTTCATCGCTGGAGAGAGTCCAGCGCTCGGTATCTCCGAGCCGCACCGTCACGTCAATCCTGCTCATGTCGAACTGGGCGCCATTTATTGCCCATCTTTGCTCGGCACCCCCGTTGCGCACATCTCCCATGCGGAACCTCCGGTCCACCGTGATCTCCGACTCCGATATCCGCTCTATGGTGGCGAGCCTCCCCGGCAGACTACCCGTGCCCGGACCTGATCCGTTCGGCCGGAGTTCCAGCACCCGGCCAAAGCCGCTGTCAACCAAAAACGCCGACTCCACCCCCACATTCACGATGATCTCGGCCCGATCTCCGGGTGCGAGCACGAGTTGCTCGATCACGACAGGACCAGCCAGATAACCGCCGTCAGAGGCGATCTTGGTCATGTCGGCGCCCTCGACGCCGAGGTGGTAGATCCGGGCCTGCTGCCATTCAGGAGCCGGAGCCGAACCAAACCCTCAGGCACCTCGACGAACGGGTCGATCGTGCCGTTCACCGTCGGCGTACCGTATTGTCTTCCCTCATCGTCCGCATCGATGGCAAAGTCGAGTTGGCCATCGTCGGTGAAGTCCCTGTCTTGGATGATCACCGGAATGTCGTCAACGCCATAGGTTGCCGGTAGCGCTGCGGCAGCAGGGTTGTCGTCTTCGATGATTATCAAACCTGCGGCGCCGCGGTAGACGTGCTCGGCCGTGGACCCATGGGGATGGGGGTGATACCAGAGGGTGGCTGCCGGCTGGATCACGTCGAAGTCAGCCACCCAGGTCTCGCCGGGTTCGATAACACTGTGGGGTCCCCCGTCGTCCTCTGCAGGTACGTCGGCGCCGTGCCAATGCGTCGTTGTGGACTCGCCCAACTCGTTGGTAACGCTGATGACCACCGAGTCTCCGGTTCTGAGGCGAAGTGTGGGACCGAGGACAGAGGAACCGTTGTATGAATAGGTGTCCGTCAGGGCCGATTGCCGGTAGTCGTGGCGTGACCTTCCTATCGTGAGGTCGTAATACGCAACTCCCTCCCCGTCAAACGTCGGTTCCAGCAACTCTGGGATCCAAAGGGGAGCAACCCCGGGTGTATCCGACGCCACCTCCACTACCTCGTTGTCTGCGCCACAGGCAGCCAAGAAAGCGATCGCTGAGCCAATCCAGAGAACAATGCCCGCTTTCGCCAGAAAACGACGACGGATGCAGGTCAACGACTCGTGAGCCACATGCCATCGGTTAACTATCCTCACACCGCGCATGAATCGTCGACGCTGACCGTTGATACTATGAGTCCTCCCTGGTACTTCACCCTCTGGATGCCAACTCTTGAGAGAGCCGGCGGTGATCAATCCGTGCCACTCCGCGGGAGGTTAATGGGCTCTGCGCGT
>CAYWGY010000149.1:0-1872 GCA_964458055.1 uncultured Acidimicrobiaceae bacterium
GTAGGACCGCCGACCGGCCATGTCCCCGAGGGGTGGGTCGCCCTCCACCGAGGCCATCAGGTCTGACTTGTCGTACACCGGCAGCAGGTGGATGTCCCCCAGGCTGTCAATATCGCCCGGTTCGATGCCCTCCGTGCTCCAGAGGCGGCGGTAGAAGGGAGTTGCCCAGGCCCGGCGCACGACCCGCCTGAAACGTTGGTTCTGGATGGCCCGGAGTTCGTCGGTGCTCATTCCCTGGTACCTGCCGGGGAAGTTCTCTCCCATCGGGTACTCCTCAAACAACCGCGAAGGGTCGAGCCACTGGTAGAAGGTGCGATGTCTCATAGGAGATCGGTCAACTCGGTGACGTCCTCCAGGCTCTCCAAGTTATCTACCAGGTCGATGACCTGCTCGGTTCGCTCGGCATCCCATCCTTCGGCGCCGTGCTCCACGCACGACCTGAACTTCCGCAGGTGCTGGGATCGGGTGAGCGGTGAAGCGGGGGAGCCCGGCAGTTCGGCGACGGTCCGGGAGAGGACCCTTCCATCCTTGAGTCTTACGGTGACCGTCTGCGGGCTGAAGGCGTTGGGGTCGGGGGTGTCGTTGACTGCGATGCTCACCTTGGCGGCATGTCTTCTGATAAGCGGATCGGAGAGGCGATCGGGCCGGACGGTGGTCAGATCCACGAACCCGTCTACCAGGGCGCTGGCGATCTGGTAGGGAATGCACAGCCGGATGTAGTTGGGCGTGGGGTCCGCAATCAGGGGACGGGCACAGAGGTGACTAATCATGGAGGGAACGTCGAAGTGGATGCTCTCCACGTCCTGTGCCCCAAAACCATGCGAGTCTCGCAGCCCGAGTGTGCCCTCGATGGCTGAGTGGGTGGCCCTGCCGCTCGGATATGGCTTGTGGGAGACCTGGGTTATGCGCCAGGGGCGGGTCCATTCATCCAGCAGGCGCTCGGTGTCCCCTGCCCCTTCTATGAGACCGTAGAAGCCGAAGTCGCCCTCGATTACCTCCCTCGGTCCGGCATGTCCGGCTTGGGCAAGGTCGACCGAGGTGAGGGCGTTGCGGGCGTTGAAAGCCATCTGCAGGGGTAAGAGCGCAGAGCCTTCCGAATGAGGTTGCATCGTCCCGCACAACTGTCCGTACGCGATCCCCATCGAGTGGGCGATCATGGCCGGGTCCAGTCCCCTCAGCCATGACACCGCCGCCACGGCGCCCCACAGTCCATTGGTGCTGGGCCGGAAGAAACGAAGTGCGGTGGTGGTGGCGGTCCCGAGACCGCTGGCGATCTCCACTCCCAGGGCAGCGGCGGTGATGAGTTGTTCTCCCGAGGTCTTCTGTCCTCGTCTCGCTCTACTCTGGATGTCGGCGATGGCGCATGGCAGGACCACCGTCATGGGGTGGATCACCGCCGGTTCGTGAACGCAGTCGAACTCCAGGCAGTGGGCCTGGTGGCTGTTGGCCATTGCTCCAGCCCAACCCGGAAGCAGGATGTCCCTTCCCCACACGGAAGCTTGTCCCGTTCCGCCCCATTCTCGGGCGGTGTTGATCAGAGTTCTGCTCTCCGGAGTTTGGGCGCCCGCCAAGCCTACGCCGAGGGTGTCGAGAATGAAGATTTTGGTCGACTCCACAGCCTGGGGACCGAGGTCCCGGGGCCCGGTTCGTCCGATACGGTCGGCCAGGATTTCCGAGACGGTGGGATGGGAAGAGTCGGGCATAGTGGCTGATGATAAGGACCGCCAAGTTCCCCGTTGGCATTCCCGTGCAAACACGTGGAGGTCGGAACGTAGCTGACAATGGCGGAGTGGTCAGGGAACAACGATGGACAGACTCCGCATTGATGCAAAGATGCTTGTACTCATGATGATAAGATGTCCAGCATGCGAA
>CAYWGY010000149.1:1929-6989 GCA_964458055.1 uncultured Acidimicrobiaceae bacterium
GTCCGGCTGAAGCAGTTGGCCCGGGAACGGGAGGTCTCTTTCAAAGAGGTGTTGAATACCACCATTCGGGCTGGCTTGGAGGCAAGCCAGCCGCACTCGCGCCCTTTTGTGGTGCATGCCAGGTCTCTCGGGACTCACACCGGTATCGATCTCGACCGGGCCCTGCGGATGGCTGATCAACTCGAGGACGAGGCCATCACCCGGAAGCTGGAACTCGGCAAGTGAAACTGCCCGACGCCAACCTCTTCATTTACGCGTACAACGCCGATTCCCCGCACCACAAGGGCGCCGCCGCCTGGTTGGAAGAGACACTTTCGGGGACCGAGACGGTCGCCCTGGGTTGGTCGGTGCTGCTGGCCTTCCTGAGACTTTCCACCTCCAGCAGGATCTTTCCGAATCCCCTGAATCTTGGAGATGCCCTTGACCTGGTGGACTCCTGGTTGGCTCAACCGTGCACCACCGTTGTTCATCCCACCTCTCGGCACTCGGAGGTGTTGCGAGACTTGCTGGGGCCGCTGGGCATCGGGGGAAACCTGACCTCTGATGCGCACTTGGCTGCCCTGGCCATCGAACACGGCGCTGAGTTGTACTCCTCCGATTGGGACTTCGCCCGCTTCCCGGGGCTCCGTTGGGTCAATCCCCTGGCTTGAGGGTCTCAGGTCCGCCCGAGGTCTGACGGACGCGAGAGAGGCCGGGGCGCTGGACCCCGGCCTCCACTGGATTGATATCTTCCTCGGTCGACTCGATTAGGCGTCGAGCACGATCCATTCGTCTCTTTGGTCGACGATCCGGGTCCCGCCGTCGGCGCCCACCAGGACATTGTCGGCGATGCTGATCCCGCCTAGCCTGGCGCCCACCTGGGGATCCTCGAACCCGACGGCCGGATGGAGGTTGATCATCATGTTCTCTTGCATGATCCGCTCCTTTCCGGGTACCCAGGGCGGTTCCAGGGAGTCAACCCCGATGCCGTGGGCGGTGTAGGAGTTGGCGCCCATGGCTGAATAACCCCAGGCGTCATACACCCGATCTCGAGCGTCCAGGACCGTCTCGGAGGATTCTCCGGCCTTCATGGCCTGCACGCATGCCTCAAAGCTCTCCACCCGCATCTCCCAGAAGGCCTTCTGCTCGGCCGTGGGGGGCTTGAAGCTGTAGACGCGGCGAACTTCAACCCAATAGCCCATCGGTCCGCCCCATTCGAGGTCGATGACGATGATATCGTCCTCTTCGATCACGCCGTTGGTTCCCGGTCCAAAGCAGGCGAAGGGTGCCCGACCCATCAGGGCAATCCCCTCGAGGCACCCCAACTGCCGAGCGAGGCGATGAGCCTCCGACAGCACGTCCACTTCCTGGACTCCCGGACGCATCTCTGCTTCCAAGGCTCTGAATACCCTGCGCATGATGTTCCCGGTGTGGATAGTGGTGTCGATCTCCTCCTGGCTCTTTATGGCCCGGATGTCGTCGAACAGGTCGGTGGCGTCAACGAGACTGGCATTGGGCATCGAAGCCTTCATGCTGTTGTAATCGGCCACGGAAGTTATGTCAGCCAGTCCCACTATCCCGATGGTGCCCTTCGACAGCCCCAGATCAGAGATGATCGACCCGATCTCCGTGCCGGCGTCATCGGGTTGGCGGTAGTCGTTGAGCCACATGCCCTGCATCGCGAATCCTGTGCCCCACAGGGGATCGGTCACGAAGATGGCCTCGCCCTTCATGGGAAGAACCACAAAACCTCGTCCTGCCCACTGGAAGATGTCGCTTACGTACTGGACCCGTCCCCGTACGAACTCGTCGCCGCGGCTACAAATGACAAGAGCGTCCATACCCGCGCCGGCCATGGCTTCTCTGAGGGCGGCGTATCGGCGGGCACGCTCGGCATCCGAGGTGATGTGGTTTACTGGGACGTGTGTCATCGCTGGTGCTCCTGTCTTGAAAGCGGACTTTCCGCCGATATTAGTTGGAGTGGTCGGAGGACCGTTATCCGGCGTGATTAACGCTGGATTGGTTGCCTTCCGAGGGCCAAGACGCCGGAGGGTGGTTGTATCCTAACTCGAATGTCTCCTACTCAACCGGGCCTCTCAAGGTGAGGACCCGTCGTGGAAAGGGCCCGCGATCTCTCCTGCAAAGATAAAACTCAAGGGTGAGAACTTCACCCGGCTGACCGGTGAGTGGATGACACCCCGGCGCCGTTTCCTCTCGGCGTTGTACGGAGGACGGGTCGACAAGGTTCCTGCCATGACGCTCAGTTCGGTGATTACATTGGAGGCAATGGAGATCACCGACGCGTGGTTTCCCGAGGCGCATCTGGATGCGGAGAAGATGGCGCGGCTGGCGGCCACCGCCTACGAGGAGTTGGGCCTGGACACGATAATGCCTGTCTTTCACTCCCAGTTGGAAGCTGACGCCCTGGACGCCGCCACCTGGTGGGGAACCGTGGATAACTGGCCCGCAACCAGCGATCACGTTCTCACCGATCCCGAGGACTTCAAGATCCCGTCCGACTACCTCAAGCGGCCCTCTTTCGAGGCGGTGCTCGGTGCGATAAGGCTGCTTCGCAAGCGTTATCCCGATGTCGGCATCGTTGGGAAGGTATACGGACCCTGGTCGGTGGGTTACCACCTTGTGGGTATCGAGAATTACCTGATGGACACCATTCTCGACCCCGACAAGATCCGCCGTTATCTCGAGGTCATGCTTCCCGCCTGCATGATGTCCGCCCATGCCCAGTTGGAGGCAGGCGCCGACGCCATCATGTGGGCCGACCACGCCAACCGCGAGCTGGTCAGTCCCGAGACCTACCGCGATTTCCTGCTGGAGATGCACAAGGAGGTCACAGTGGAGATGGGTGGACCCAGCATCTTCCACTGCTGCGGGGAGACCACCGACCGGATCGACTATTTCGCGGAGGCGGGCTGGGACTGCTTCCACTTCGAGTCGCAAGTGGATCCCTACGTCGCCAAGGAGATCACCGGAGACCGCATGTCCCTTATGGGCAACATCAACAATCCCACCACCCTCTTCAGCGGCACCTACGAGGACACTTACGAGGCCTGCATGAAGGTGCTGGATGCAGGGGTCAACGGTATTGCCCCGGAAGGCTCCGTCCCGCTGGGGACCAAGATGGAAGTTCTGAGGGCGCTGTCCGACTCCGCCCGGGACTACTCCAACGCCCACCGGCCTGACGGCCGCCTGGTTGTCCACGAAGACCCGCCTAGTGACTGAGTGCTGATGCCTGAACTATCTGATATCGCCAATGAATTCATCCGCGACGAGATCGAGGAGTTCCTCGAGGTCCCAGAAGAGATCGAGCGGACCATAGCAGTTTTCAGCCGCGCCGCGCCGCTCATGCAGAACATCGCTGCTGCCCTGATCGACGGAGACATGGTCACGGTGGACCAACTCACCAAACAGGCGCTGGACGAGGGAGTTGGCGCCCTGGAGATCATGGATGACGGCCTGATCGCCGGCATGGGGATCGTGGGGATCAAATTCCGCGAAGGCTATGTATTCGTCCCGGAGGTGCTCATCTCCGCCCGGGCCATGAAGGCGGGGATGGCGCACATCGAACCGATCCTGGCGGCTTCGGGGGTGGAGCCGATCGGCACGGTGATCATGGGCACAGTTCAGGGCGACCTGCACGACATCGGAAAGAACCTCTGCATCATGCTCCTTCGCGGGGGAGGCTTTAGTGTGATTGATCTGGGAGTCAACACCAAGCCCGATGAATTCATCGCAGCCGTGCGGGAGAACCGGGCCTACATAGTGGGCATGTCCGCCCTGCTGACCACGACCATGCCCAACATGGCCAGGACGGTGGAAGCCTTCACCGACGAAGGACTGCGCGACTCGGTGCGCTTCATGGTGGGCGGCGCGCCGGTCACTCCCGAGTTCGGCAAGGATGTGGGCGCCGACGGGTACGGCAAGGACGCCCTGGCCTGCGTGGAGTTGGCTAAGAAACTGGCCGTAGAGGTCTACTAGGCGGCACATGTCCGATTCCGATCTGGAGGCCTATCGGGAGCGACTCGACCGCATGGCCGCCATCTTCACAGACATTGTCTCCCACGCCGAAGAATCGATGGTCAACCGCTGTCCCTATCGGGACCGTCATGATCTGTGCACGGCTCTCTTCCGCTGCCGGAACCAACTCCCCGTAGCCGATGCCGAGTCTGATGACCTGGCCTGCGGCCACGACGGCACCTTCGATTACCGGAGCGCCTGGGAGTCCAATCCTCGGGCTGTGAAGCGGACCCGCGAGAGGATCGTCAGGATCAGAAGGGACGCCGAGCAACGGCGCAGGGACCGGAAGAACCGGCGCCCGGAAGGCGGCGATCGGTGACCACGGTCTCCCATGGCGACGGGTCCCGCCCCCTGGTGACCGGCAAGACCCTCTTCGACTTCGCCGACGAACTGGAGGTGGAGGTGGCCACCACCTGCCTTCGCAACGGCGAGTGCCACGAGTGCGTTGTCGAGGTAACCCAGGGGATGGGTGCCCTGGTCGAACCCACCGACAACGAGCTGTTTCTGCGGGGCAATTACCGCTTGGCCTGCCAGGCCATGGTGGTTCGCGAGGGACCCTCGGTCAGGTTCGCGCCCCTTCGAAGGCGACCGCGAATTCTGGAGGGCAGCAACTTCAGCCACGGTGGGTCCGTCGACCTCCGTCCTGCAGTCACCCGGGTGGGGAAGGAAGTCAGATACGGGGACACGGTGGTGGACCGTTACCGGAGGTCCATTTGCGGCCTGGCGGTGGATCTTGGGACCACCACGGTGGTGGTCGAATTGGTGGACCTGGAGACCGGCGCCACCCTGGGGGTGGCCGGCTTCGAGAATCCCCAGCAGTTCGGAGGAAGCGATGTCATGCATCGCATCTCCTACGAAGCCGACCCGGCAGTGGCGAACGAACTCCGCATGGCGGTGGTGGCCGCCATCAACCAGGCCACCCGCAACCTGGCTCATCAGGCCGGTCGCCGGGTTCCGCATGTCTACGAGGTTGTGGTTGCCGGAAACTCCACAATGCGTGACATCTTGTTCGGTCTCAGCGTGCAGAGCATCGGCCAGAAGCCCTA
>CAYWGY010000150.1:0-6985 GCA_964458055.1 uncultured Acidimicrobiaceae bacterium
CCCCTGGACGAGATCACCCCCAAACAGTCATCCTCCTACGACGTGGTGACGGATGAAGAATACGGTCTCTCCTTCATCTCGCTTGACATCCAGATCCCGACATTCGATTACTCCACCGTGGGCGGGGAGCGTCTCCTGATGCTGGAAAGCCTGGCCGCCACCATGGTCCAGAACCGCCTTGAAGACGCCTTCTATCGCGGTGAACTGACCCAGGTGGATGTGCCCGAGTTCTACGCCTTCAACCACAATCAGCGCCTGCGCTACTACGGCACCAATTGGCAGGGCGAGAACCTTGACACCGCTTCACGAGACTATGTCTCGGTGTTGCAGACAGTACAGCGGTACGGTTTCAACGATGACGACCTGGCCCGCGCCACCGAGGCGTACATAGCTTCGCTGGAGTATGAACTTGACAACTCCCCGTCGACGAAGGACGCCGAGTATGCGGGCAAATACGTCGCTCACTTCCTGTCCGGGGTGGACATAAGCCAACCCCAGGAACGGTTCGAGCGGCTCTCAACCCTCTTGGAAGGAGTCACGGCCAAAGAGTTGACCGATCACTTCCGCTGGCTGATGAACCAGGCCGGCCTGATTGTCATCGCAGTGGGTCCCAACGTGGCCAGCGTGCCCACGACATCCGCCTTGCAAGCCGCCGTTGAAGTGGCTTCTCCCCGGAGCGAACCGCCGCCAATTGAGCCCGAGATCGACAGGTTGATGGACGTTCCCGAGCCGGTCAATCCGATAGCTTCCCGGCGTCTGGCGGTGCTGGATGCCACCGAGTGGGAGTTCGCGAATGGAGCGCGGGTGGTGTTCGTGTACTCAGATATCGAAGAAGCTACAGTCAACATTCGGGCGAGGTCGCTTGGTGGATGGTCCACGCTGTATCCCGGCGCTCGGGCTTTGGCTCCCCGGGCGGTCGAAGCGGTGTTCGGCAGTGGCTTTGGCGATCTGAGCAAGCTTCAGATGGACCGGTACCTGGGAGAGAACACCGCGAGCCTGGGCGCTGTGATCAATGAGAGGACAGAGGGTTTCGACGGCGGCGCCAACCCCGAGGATCTGGAGACGCTCTTCCAACTCCTCCACCTGGCAGTGACCGCTCCCCGTGTGGACGATCTGGCATTCGGACAGGCCTTCAACAGTACCGCCATCAGGACGTCCTTTGCCGAAGTGAATCCTGCCTGGCAGGCGTGGGTGGCCTACAACGATGCCCGCTTCGGCACCGACTGGCACCGTCCGGTGGCCACTAGGGAGCAACTGGCCACGTTGAGTGCCGAGTCGTTCCTAAGCCTCTTCCAAGGGCGCCTTGGCAAGGTCGACGACATGATGCTGGCGGTTGTGGGAGACACCAGCGTCGAAGAGGTCGAACGGCTCGCTCGCAACTACATCGGGACCCTTCCAGCCGGCAACCCCGACACATTCGTCGACCGTCACCCACCTGCACCGACTGAGTTGGTGCGGCGGGAGATACCGGTCACCGCAGACATGAGCGCCGTTCTGGAAATGTACCACGATGCTGAGGTCTCCGCAGAGCCTTCCGTTCGGGTCAACGGCCGCGTGCTGGATTCGATCCTCAATGATCGTCTAACCAGATTCGTCCGCCAGGAGTTGGGAGCTTCTTACATTGCGGGAGTCTCTATCCAAACCGTCCCCACGCCCAGGCCCACGATTTATTCGGACCTGTTCTTCACCGTCGATGCCGACGGATATGACAATGCCTACAACCGGGTTGTCTCGATCCTGGCCGATCTCGTAGCCAACGGACCAACCGCCGAGGAACTGAACCAGGCCAAAGCCGTTGTCCGGGCCGACTTCAACCAGCCCAGTAACGGCGCCTTGCTCAGCGTTCTAATCAACCGGCTGTACCTCGGTGACAACGACCTGCCCACCTCCCAGAATTCCCTGGAGGAACTCGATGCGGTCAACGTCGCCTCGGTGCGGGCCCTTGCAGCCACTCTCTACGGCGGCGATGGACGGGTGGAGATAGTCCGGGTGCCGACCGGTCCCGGAGATGGGGGCGGGTAGCGTTGGTCAAATCGGATGCCATTGTCCGTGGGACCCATCGGAGTCTCAAAGCGCACCGGAACAATCCGTTCGATGTAGGTAACCAGTGATCTTCTCCGACCGAACCATAAGAGCAGCACTAGCAGACGGGCGGATCGAAATCGATCCTTACGAGAAGTCGTATGTCCAACCCTCCAGCGTTGACCTGCGAGTGGCGCCCACCTTCCGGGTTTTCGCCAACCATCTGTACCCCCACATCGATCCCCGCCAACACCAGGAGGACCTGACGACCGTACACGAGGTCGATGCGGATCATCCCTTCATTCTCCATCCGGGAGAATTCGCGTTAGGCGCCACCCTGGAACGGGTACGGCTGGGAGACGACGTGGTAGCCAGACTGGAAGGAAAGTCCAGCCTGGGACGGCTGGGTCTGATGATCCACTCAACTGCCGGGTTCGTGGACCCGGGGTTCGACGGTCACCTTACCCTGGAACTCTCCAACGTGGCCCAGCTTCCCATCGCCATCTACCCGGGGATGAGGATCGGCCAGATCAGTTTCTACCAGATGACCACCCCGGCCGACAACCCCTATGGGAGTGGAGTGATCGGCTCCAAGTACCAGGGCCAGTCGGGACCCACGGCCAGCCGCAGCCACAGGGACTTTCGCAACCGAGATTGAAACGGGATGACCCGGGCCGGAGTCGATCAGTACTCGTGGTCGGCGCGGCGCTGCCGGGAAGGCTGCACCCGGGGAGGCTCACCCGGTTGCTTGGGGTAGTGCGGAGGCCAGGGAGCGTCTCCCAGACCGTATTCTTCCTCGTCGCGCACCACCCACTCCAATAGGGTGTCGATGTTGTCGGCCGCTTCATCAATCCCGTCTGTCAGGTCCCCCACTTCCCGGTACCGATCAGCAAAGCGGTCCATGGGGAAGTCCTCGATCTCGGCATCCGGGAGTTCCTCCCAGGTCAGAGGAGCGGAGACGTACCCGGTGGGCCGCACCCCGTAGGCAGAAGAGACCGTCTTGTCGCGGGCGTTCTGGTTGTAATCGACGAAGATCCCCCTCCGTTCCTCCTTCCACCACTTGGTGGTGACCAACCCCGGCTGACGCCTCTCCAACTCCCGGGCGAAGGCCAGCACCGCCCGGCGGGTGTGATGGAAGTCGTAGTGGCGGACGATGCGGACATAGATGTGGATGCCTCGGCTCCCGGAAGTCTTGGGCCAGCCTGTCAGCCCCACCTCCTCCAGCAGCTGCCCGGCCGCCAACGCTGCTTCCTTAACTTCGGAGAACCCGAACCCCGGCGTGGGATCGAAGTCGAACCGCAGCTCGTCGGGATGATCGATGTCGTCGGCGCGCACGGGCCACGGATGGAGGTCAAGGCATCCCAACTGGGCCAACCGCACCACGTCGGCCGGTCGGGTGGGCACATTCATAACCCCCGGTCGCTGGGAAGGGAAACGGATGTCAACGGTCTGGAAAGGGGTTCTCCGCTGGGCCCGTTTCTGGTAGATGGGAGGCTGGTCCACTCCCTTCATGTAGCGCTTCAGCATGGTGGGACGGTTGGCCACGCCCCGCAGCGCCCCCTCAGCGCACACCATGAAGTGCCTGACAACATCCAGCTTGGTCCAACCCTGCTCGGGGAACACGACTCGGGAAGGACTGGAGATCCGAACCTCCTCGCCGCCTGTCTCCACAAGGGTCGCTTCCCGTGCCATTAACAGTTCACGGTAGCTTATTCGACAGATTGTCTTGTCACTCTTCGGTCTATTCCGGCCCATCCACCGCCAACCGAAGCTGCCATGGATGCAACGCAGCGGCGCCATTCGGGGTTCTTTAAGTAGATGGAGAATCTCAAAGCCGAGTTGGCATCCGATCTGGATGGGACATTCCCGTCAGTGGTCTCCCGGCTGGGGCGCGGGGTCTACAGCGGACTCCTGCAACTAACCGGAGATCACCATCAAGCAGAGGACCTTTCCCAGGAAGCCTTCATCCGCGCCTACGGGGCGCTGAAGAACTATCCCGCCGAACGCATCCTTGCACTGCGCCTCCCCGGATGGGTGTGGACCATCGCGCTCAACCTGCTGCGCAACCACATCCGGGCGCAGGGACGGCGCCCCGTGCCCGCGAGGCTGGAGGAGGCCGGGTACATCCCACCGGAGCCTCCGGACACCGATGCCTGGAGGCGTCGCTGGGCTCTCCTATCCGAGGCCCAGAGGACCGCCGTAATCCTCCGGCACGTCGTGGGCCTCTCATATCAGGAGATGGCTCAGGCCACCGGCCGCCCCCCGAACACCCTTCGAAGCGATGTGCATCGAGGTCTGGCCAACCTGAGATCGATCATTCAAAGAGAAAACCTCGAGGAGGAGACATGAGCCTGGCAAGAGAGTTGGAACGATTGTCCGTGGACGCACCCGAAACCCTGGGTGAGGCGGTGGCCCTGGGCGCCGGCCTGTGCGATGGGTTCTCGGTGTTCGAGTCTCCCCTGGGCCCGGTGGTGGTGGCTTTCAATCCTGAGGGCGTCTCCGCAGTCGACCTCTGGATCGACGGCTTCGACGAGCGGTTCGAACAGCGTTTCCAGAGACGTCTGGTCGAGGCCCGCCCGCCCCGGGGTTGGGAGGACCTGATCAATCGGGCTCTGGCCGCAGGAACGCCCGGGTCGCTGCCGGTGGACTTGCGTTCGGTGACCACCTTCCAGAGAGAAGTGCTCGAGCACACCGCCGCCATTCCCAGGGGCGAGATCCGCTCCTATGGCTGGCTGGCTCGCCGGGCCGGTAGCCCCAAAGCGGCCCGGGCGGTCGGACAGACAATGGCTCGCAACCCGGTTCCCCTGGTGATCCCCTGCCATCGAGTGGTCCGCTCCGACGGCCGGATCGGCAATTACGGACTGGGAGGCGTCCACAACAAGCAGATCCTGCTTCGAGTGGAGGGCGCGGTGAGCTAGGAACGCCCATAGGCCCGGTCGGCTCCGGCAACCAGGGGTGGGTTACGCTGGAAAAATGGGGCGCTGTTTCGCTGAAGGGCCGGACCGGAACGGTGGGACCCTGCGACTATGGGCGGCCGTGCCGGTGATGGTTGCCGCCACCGTCCTGAGGTTTGGCGCCGGTGTCGGGGAAGGGGCCGCAATCGGCATCTCTGAAGACGGGAGCCCAGCAGCGGTTGTCGAGACGAGTGCGCCACGCCAGGTCTCGATCACTCCGCTGGGAGGCGACCGCAGTGACGGGGAACCGGACATCGCCTTTTCCCGCGATGTCGGACGCACCATCTGGGTCATGGACGCAGACGGGGAAAACCAACAACAACTGACCACATATCGGAGCGGAGATGCGGTGTGGTCGCCCGACGGGACCAAGATCGCCTTCACCCGCTTCGACGGGTCGACCTACGACGGGGTGTGGATGATGGATGCCGAGGGTGGACAAGAGCGGAGATTGACGACGGGTCTCACCGGGGGGCCGTCCTGGTCGCCGGACGGCGATCACCTTGCCTATACGAGTCCGGTCGGGATCGAGGTCGTATCAGTGGACAACGCCTCATCCCGGCATTTCACCATCAACGCCGACCGAGACCCTGCCTGGTCGCCGGAAGGGTCCCGCCTCCTATTCTCCCGGTTTGAGAGAGGGGTGTGGGTGATGAGGGATGACGGCACCCGTGAGCGGCAATTGGCCAGGGAAGCCCGCCACGCGGCCTGGTCTCCCGACGGCGGCCTGATCGCCTACACCAACCACCACCTCGAAGGAATCCACGTGATGGATCGCAACGGTTTCGGGAAGAGCCGTCTCACCTCTGATGGCGGCATCTTCCCGCAGTGGTCACCCGACGGGACCCGAATCGCATACACCGGGCGTCAACGCAATGAGATCTGGGTGGTTGACCCTGACGGAAACAACCGGAAACAACTCACAGGGAAGGGGTGGGACCCCGCCTGGGCGCCCGACAACGCCCGAATCGCCTACGCCCGCCATGACGGCATCTGGGTCATGGACTCGGACGGAACCAACCACCAGCACCTGAGCACATCCGGATCCGACCCGGCATGGTCACCCGACGGAGGGCTGATTCTCTACACGAGCAGCCACCTCGACGGCGTTTACGTTATGGACTTGGATGGAACGAACCGGAAACAACTCACCAGCGAAGGATTTCACCCGGCATGGTCACCCGACGGCGGGAGCATTGTCTTCAGCCGCCGTGACGGACTCTGGCTCATGGACTCGAACGGCGCCAACCGAATCCGCCTGGCGGACGGGTACGCCGAGAGCGCAGTCTGGGCGCCCGACGGGACCCGCATCGCCTACGCCAATCACTTCGGCGGGGTCCACACCAGAGATCCCGATGGCGGCAACCACCTGCAACTCGCCCCGAACGGGTCCGACCCGGCATGGTCACCCGACGCAACCCGCATCGCCTTCACCACCGCTGGAGACGAGGGCTCCCCAGGGACATCGGACCCCGTTGGGGGCATCCATGTAGTTGAGGCAGATGGCGCGCACCTGCAACGACTCACCGCCGACGGGTCCGACCCGGCATGGTCACCCGACGGAACCCGGATCGCCTACTCGACCAACTCCGGGGAGATACGTGTCATCGGAGTCGGAGAAGCCGACCAGAGACCAACCGGCCGGTACGGTTCGAGTCCGGCCTGGTCACCGGATGGGACCCGCATCGCCTATGTCGGCAACGGTGGCGGCATCTTCGTCATGTATCCCGATGGCAGCGACCATCGGACGGTGACCCTCGATGCAGGTCTTCGCCCTGCCTGGTCATCCGACGGCATGCACCTTGCCTACCACACGTCAAGAGGAGTGACTGTCGTGGACCTGGACGGCTCCCACCGGCAGGACCTGGCCGCTCATGGAGAAGCGCCTGCCTGGAGGCCGTCCGAAAAATCCACTCCAAGCACGCCCCGCTTGTCCTGTCCCACCGAGACCAGACCGAATTCTCCCAGATTCCTGCCACTCTCGGTAACCACCCACCTGCCTGGACCCC
>CAYWGY010000151.1:0-6980 GCA_964458055.1 uncultured Acidimicrobiaceae bacterium
TAACCTATAGGGGCATGTCCCTTCAAGAGGTTTACCGCCAAGTGATCCTCGATCATTACCGCAACCCCCGCCATCGGTCACCTCTGTCCGATCCGGATGCCTCGTCAGTGGGCGCCAATCCGCTGTGCGGCGATGAGGTGCGGATCGAGGTGCGCCTCGAGGATGATCGGATCAGAGCGATATCGGCCGCCGGAAAGGGCTGTTCCATAAGTCAATCGAGCGCATCCCTGATGGCCGAGGCCATCTCAGGGCATCCCGTCGCGGAGGCCCTGGGGCTGTCCGATCGTTTCCAGGGCCTCATGCGGGTACCCGCCGAATCGAGCGAGAACGGGTATTCGGACCTCGGGGACCTGATTGCCCTGGCGGGCGTGAGGCGCTACCCGGTTCGCATCAAGTGCGCCACGCTGCCCTGGATCACCCTGGAGCAGGCGCTGGACGGCAACTAGGAAACACCCCCCTCGGTCATCTTCCGGAGGTCCAGCAGGGCATCCACCTCATCGGGGGTGAGCAGTCCCCGTTCCACCACCACCTCACGCACGGACCGGCCGCTGGAAAAGGCCTCCTTGGCAACCGAGGCGCCGGCGTCATATCCAATGTGGGGATTCAAAGCGGTGACGACTATGACATTACGCTCGAGAAGCCTCCGGGACCGCTCGGCGTCCGCCATGATTCCGTCAACGCACTTTTCGGCCAGAACCCCGGCAGCGGCGGCCAGGATCCGCACGGACTCAAGAAGATTCCGGGCCAAGACGGGCATCATCACGTTCAATTCGAAGTTCCCGTTGGCTCCTGCCCAAGTAATCGCCCCGTCGTTGCCGATCACCTGGGCCGCCACCTGCATGGCCATCTCCGGTATAACGGGATTGACCTTGGCCGGCATGATTGAAGAACCGGGCTGCAGGGCCGGGAGACGGATCTCGGCGATCCCGGTGACCGGTCCCGAGGACAGCCAGCGCAGATCATTGGCGATCTTGAACATAGAGACCGCCACCGTCTTGAGAGCCCCCGAGGCGTTGACAGCGGCATCCTTTGCAGCCTGGGCCTCGAAGTGGTTTTCGGCCTCGAAGAACGGTATCCCGGAGGCCTTGGCGATCCTTGTGATGGCAGCCGCGGCGAATCCCTCCGGACAGTTGATCCCAGTGCCGACAGCAGTGCCACCCAGGGGCAACTCCTCCAGTTCGGGGAGGACCTTCCCCAGCCTTTCGGCGCCCTTGCGGACAGCCGCTGCATAGCCGGAGAATTCCTGTCCCAGGGTCACGGGAGTGGCGTCCATCAGATGTGTCCGTCCCGACTTCACTATCCCCGAGAACTCCTCGGACCTGGCCGACAGGGAAACTGCAAGAGACTCGAGGGCGGGCAAGAGAGCTTCCCTGATGGCGGCAGCGGCCGCGACGTGGATGGCTGTTGGGATAACATCATTGGACGACTGGCCGAAGTTGACGTGATCGTTGGGATGTACGCTCCCGCCGCTGCAGCGGTCCCCGAGCAACTGCGTCGCCCTTCTGGCAATGACCTCATTGGCGTTGATGTTTGTGGACGTGCCGGAACCTGTCTGGAACACATCCACCGGGAAATGGTCGTCCCAGTCCCCGTTCATGACCTCGGTCGCCGCCACCCGTATCGCTGCGGCAGTCCCTGCGTCGAGGTGGCCTTCTTCCCCGGCCGCCTCGGCAACCGATCTCTTGATAAGTCCCAGGGCCCAGATGAACCGGCGTTCAAAGCCGGAACCCGATATCGGAAAATTGGCCACCGCCCGCTGCGTGGAAGCACCGTAGAAGGCCTCGGCCGGAACCTGCACCTCTCCCATCGAATCTCTCTCTGCCCGGTACTCCATCGCCTCACCCCCTGTCGGTGGCCCGGGGTCCGCCATTTGACCCCGTCCTGTCTGTTTCACAGCCTTAGGGTATCTCCCCCACCGGCAAGCCGCGCCATTCCGGCAAGGGCGGACCGCCCGAAACACGCCGGCCCGGCAACAATAGGCCTTTCCTGCCGGGTGGGTGCGGCGATAATTGCTCTTCTATACCCATGACCGGCAACCGGCTTCCACTTCCCCCCGGGCTGCGATCCTCTCGGTCGGCGGCCGTCGCCACCTCCATCGGCGCCTTGGTGGCGCTCATCATCACCTCGGGACCTCTACCAGCCGGCGCTTCCGACACACCAGGCCTGCGCCACATGTTCCGCACCGCGGAGTTGGCGTTCACTGGGGACATCCTCCCTCATCGGCGCGTCGTGACCTTCGCCAGGCAACACGCCCGCAATGCTCCGCTCCCGAGCCAGTCTCCCCTCACAACCCACTTACCGGAGATATACGGTGCGTCAGAAGTCACCCAAAACCCCGAATACGACTTCGTCCCCGTCTTCGAGGAGATCGCGGGGGAGTTGGAGAGGGCAGATCTGGCCATCTGCCACCTGGAGACCACCATTTCGCCCCTGAGACCTACAGGGTTCCCCCGCTTCCGGGCTCCGCCGGAACTGGTCGCAGCAATCGCCGAGAGCGGCTGGGACGGGTGCTCCCTAGCTTCCAACCACGCCTTCGACTACGGGACCGAAGGGGTGGCGCTGACTTTGGAAGCCTTGGCGAGACATGGTGTCTCTCACACCGGAACGGCCATATCCCCAGATTCCGGAGGGGCGGCGCATTACCACGTCAACGGTATTCATGTCGGCCATCTGTCCTACACCTACGGGCTCAACGGCATCAGGTTGCCTCAGCACGAACCCTGGTGGGTCGACCTCATCGCAACCGACGCCATCGCAACCGACGCCGCCGCCGCCCGCCAGGAGGGAGCCGAGTTCATCGTGGCCTCCATGCACTGGGGCACCGAATACCAGCGTATGCCGGATGCCTACCAGAAGCGGATCGCCCAGGCGATTGCCGACACCGGTCTGGTCGACCTGCTCGTCGGACACCATGCCCATGTCCTGCAGCCCATCGACAGAATCGGTGAGATGTGGGTTGCCTACGGGCTGGGAAACTTCGTGTCCAACCAGTATTGGGGCACGACTCAGGATGGCGCCATCCTGAACATCGAGATCGGCGACAGTCCCGACGGCCTGGCGGTAAGGCGGGTCACATACACCCCCACCCGGGTAGACCGGACGGTGATGAAGGTGGTTCCGGTGGCCGACCACCTCCTCGACCCTGATCTTGACTCATGGCGCCGCACAACCCTGCAGCGGTCCTGGGCCGCGACCGTAGACACCTTCGGAGCACTGGGAGCCGGCTCTCTCGGAGTCCGGCCAAACGATTCGTGTTGTCCGGGAAGCCCGATCCTTACCGTCGAGAAGTAGAACAGGGCCGCCGCGTCACTCGGTAGGTCGCTCCATGTGCACGGTGACGATGTCGACGTCGTGATACTTCTGATGGCGCACGGACGACGAGTAGTGCCTCAGCAGCCGGAAAGAGATCTCCCGGGCGTCAGGTATCTCCGGCGCCTCTCCCACATACGCCAACCGATCCTCGATGTTCTCCGGCTCGGAGGCACACGCAAACTCCAGTTCCGCCCCCGCCCCGGAGGAACGGACGGTCACCATCAGGTGCCGGGGCCCTTGCGATGGGGCGCCTTCTTCGGACAGGAGACTCGAGAACGTCTCCTCTCCAATCAGCACCAGGCGCTCCTTTGAAGCAGTATCCCAATGGGCCCGGTCGGCGAATTCCCGAAGGAAACGGGTCAACTCCGGCAGCGCCTCCCAGTTCAAGACCGCCGCCAGCCTCCTCCGCCTGGGACCGGTGGCCTCAACAAAGGACAGCATGATGATTGCCACGATCGCCCCGGCGGTCATTCCGTTGCCAAACAGGACACCCAAGAATCCTTCCCCCAAGAGTTCGGGAAAGATCCACTGGTTCTGGAAACCAACCCCCATCCAGAACGAGACACCCGCTATCACAGCGTTCCTGTGATCAATCCCATCGTGCACGATGATCTTCACACCCTGGATGAAGAGCATCCCCAGGAGAACGAGAATGTAGGAGGCGGCCACAGGCGCCGGAATTGATATCAGCAGGGCAGCGGCTTTCGGAAAGAAGGCCATCACGAAAAAGGTCGCCCCGATGATGGCGCCCACCCGCCGGGAGGCAATCCCCGTGACCTCCGCAAGGGAAATGCTGGTCGAATAGGTGGTATTCGGAAGGGTTCCCGCCATACCGGACAGCAGGTTCCCCATCCCGTCGGCATTCAGGGCGCCCTGCACGACCCTGAAGTCCGTTGCCCGGGGACTCCGGCGCGACACCCTCTGGATCGCAACTCCGTCGCCGAGCGTCTCGATCGCACCAACCAGCGTCACCACCACAAAAGCAGGCAACAGGGCCCAGAATTCCTCGCCAGGGATGAGATCCAGGCCGGGCCAGGAAGCCACCGGAATCCCCACCCAGGGAGCATCCAGGACCGGATCCAGGTCGTACAGACCGAATGGAGCGGAGAGGGAGCATCCCACCACAATGCCGATCACCGGTGACCACAGCCTCAGTGCCGGCGGGGCCCGCAGAACAAGGCCTGCCACGGTTGCCAGGGTGGCCAAGGCGGCAACGGGTGCGGCAACGGAGGATGCGCCGGGGGGAACGTCCGTCAGAGAATCGAACACGACCGGCACCACCGTGGCGGCGATCAGCATGATCACCGTGCCCGAGACAACCGGAGCGAACACACGACGCAGCCACGACAGCCGATTTGCCATCAGGAACTGGAACAGAGACGACACCACCACGAGGCTCGCCATTGTGGATGGACCCCCTTCCACCAGGGCCGTGACGCAAACCGCTATGAAGGCCCCTGAAGTGCCCATGATCAGTACATGCCCGGAGCCGAATCGCCCGACTCGCCTCGCCTGAAGAGCCGTGGTCAGCCCGCTGACCACCAGCGCGGCGAAGACCGCCCACGAAATGTAGCTCTCAGGCTGCTGAGCGATCCTGGCCACTATCACCACGGTCAGGACAACCGGCGCCACGATGACGGCAGCCGCCTGCAAACCCGCGCCGATGGCAACCGGGAATGGAGGCTTCTCGTCCGGTTCGTAACGAACACCCTGGTTGGAGTTCCCTGACGCCATGACCGAGATCAGATTCCCCCTCGAGGGCGAGCATCCAAAGTCATCACCACCTTCCCCGGCCTGAGGGGCCACCCCGTCGGATGGCTCTCGCTTCCCTTGCCCGAGTCAACTAATAGCTGCCAACAGTATCCTAGCCGCCGCCCTGCCAAGCGAAGGTCGCAGGAGCGGCCCTAACCACCCAGGAACGAACAGTCGTGATCTCGAAGTCTGCACAGTCTTCCTGACGAGCCCGGCAGGCAGGATGACCTCTCAGTTGGTAAAAGGAAGATCGGAAAAGAAGTCGAAAGACGGCTTCGGGGTGGATGCGGGTGTCGGAGACTCGATGCCCAGGCTCTTGCGAAGGCCTTCGTATCCCGGCCAGGTCCGGCCCTCCCGAAGTGACGATCCTGCCGCCCATGATGACATGGACCCGGTCGGGCGCAACGTGATTGAGGATGCGGGCGTGGTGAGTGATCATCAACACCCCCATGTCGGGACGACGCATTTCCTCCACCGCCTCCGCCACCGTGCGCACCATGTCAATGTCCAGACCCGAGTCGGTCTCATCGAGGAGAGCCACTTTCGGCGAAAGCACTGAGATCTGAAAGATCTCTGACCTCTTCTTTTCACCGCCCGACAGATCGTCGTTGACAGAGCGGCCCAGGAACGGATCCATGTCGAATCGCCGCGCCGCTTCCGCCACCATCCGCTCCGCCATTTCAGGATCAAGTCCCCTCTCCTCCGCCGCCTCCCTCATTATTTCCGCGAGCTTCACCCCCGGCACGGCCACGGGGCTCTGGAAAGCCTGGATCAACCCCAACCGGGCCCGCTCATCGGGCTCCAGGCCCATGATCTGGTGGCCATCCACCCAAGCCTGCCCTTCGGCGGTGAAATCGGGATGTCCGGACAGGACATGGCACAGGGTGCTCTTACCCGATCCGTTGGGACCCATCATGGCGTGCATCTCCCCGAAGGGCACCTCCAGATCCACCCCGTGCAGGATCTCGACAGAACCCACCGAGGCTCTAAGGTTCGACACCTTCAAGGCGAAGCCCATCAGCCCATCCCTTCCGCATCATCGGGAATCTCCACCATGACCTTCCCACCATCTACCCGGGTGGCGTAGGTCGCCACCGGTCGGGTGGCCGGCAGCGTCAAGGCCTCGCCGGTGACGAGGTCGAACACGGCGCCGTGGAGGGGACATTCAATTTCGGTCTCGAAAACCTCACCTTCTGAAAGGGAGGCCTCGGCGTGGGTGCAGCAATCGGCAACGGCGTATACCTCACCCTCGGTGAGGACCACCGCCACCGCGTGGTCTCCCCGGCAGATCTTCCGGCATCCTCCGTCCTCCATGTCAGCCAGGTCAGCCGCATGAACCCACGCCATCAGACCCTCCCCCCGGCTTGTGCCTCGGCGAACCGCCGGTTGACGACCCTGCGGACCGGCCGGCTGAGATCATCGACGGGCAACCGGTCGATGGCTTCTTCGAAGAACCCGCGGACCAGCACCCGCTCGGCCCGGGACTGGCTTATCCCGCGGCTCATCAGGTAATAGAGAGGCTCGGGATCCAGGGGTCCGACACTCGATCCATGCCCGCAGATGACATCGTTGCACAGGATCTCCAGGTTGGGCACCGAGTTTGCTTTCGCCCCGTCGGAGAGCACCAGGTTCCTGTTGGTCTCGAAGGCGGAGGTGCCCGCGGCGTCCTCCTCTATTCTCAGCAGACCGGTGAACACAGACTGTGCCTCATCCTGCACCCCTCCTTTTAGGAACACGTCGGAACTGGTGGAACGGCCAACATGGTTCACGACCAACCGGTAGTCCAGAACCTGTTTCCTCTCTCCGAAATAGAGGCCCACAACCTCCACGCCTCCTCCCGCTCCCGCCAGGGTGGTGCGCAGGTCCATCCGGGCCAGGCGACCCCCGAGGCCGACCTCACCAACCTTCAAAGTGGC
>CAYWGY010000152.1:0-6971 GCA_964458055.1 uncultured Acidimicrobiaceae bacterium
TGACGGGGGCTCTCCGATCACGCGCTACCGGGTGAGGTGGAAGAGCGGAGACCAGGACTACAGCACCCTCCGAGAGGCGATACTCGACGCCGACTCCCTGACGAACCTCGAATACACTATCACCTCTCTTGACCCAGGATCCTCATACACCGTGATGGTCACTGCTAAGAACAAACACTTCGGCAAAGGCAACGGCACCGAGGCCACCGGGAGTCCCACAGAGTAACTCTCGGTACAACGACGGACTCCATGGGTTGTTGCAACACTCCCAATGAAGGAGATGTGGGATTGGGTGAGGGGCAACCTCAGGAGGCCATTCCCGGATACGCGCCAAGATGCGGTCTCCTGGTCGACTGTCGATAGGACGGCGGAGGATCGAGTCCGGTTTCGGGTGTAGGCGATTGCTCGTAGTGATCCGAGTGGGGAAGCGGTTGGTGAGGCTGGGGTCGGCTCGGCAATAGGGAGAAGATGGTTCCGCCTGGCTGGTAGCACGCCGCCATCTGTTTGGAACCTAAGCGGAGCGTTATGTGTCGTTTGGAGAGCGGGAAGAGACAATGATCGCCAATAACAAGCTGCATTGCACAGGGTGCTGTGGGAGATCGGCGGCCGTTCGGGCCGTTGCGCGCCAGGAGAATTTGCCGACCGCCCAGGCATCTCACGCCAGCCAGAGAGACTTCATTGGCCGTCCTGGCAATCCCTCTCAATCATCTATAACCGAGCAAGCCAAACGCTTTTGATCCCAAACGATCAGAGCACCACCCCATGCACCATCCCGCCATTCTCCCTTGAACATGGAACCCAACGTCCAAGAACCTGAACAAACAGTAGCCCGAGAAGAAACGCCAGACAGATCAGTCTGTGTCTGTGTCTGTGCGGAGGACTGTTGGCCACTACGTCTGACCTGGGGGTATGCAGGGGTTTCCGGGAGGCACCACAATGCTGAGAGGGAAGACACCACAATTAGAAGGAGATTCTTCTTTCCTCACCTCTCCCCTACCAGGACCTCAGTCCTGTCGGTCAGACGGTCAGCGAGGACGCCAATAAGGTGCGGGTGTATGAGTGCCGGGGCCGGGTAAAGAGGTCGTGAGTCGGCTGTTCCTCCACCACCTCTCCCGCCCGCATGACTGCGATCCGGTCGGCGAGGTGTCGGGCAACCCCAAGGTCGTGGGTGATGAAGAGGTAGGTGAGTTCATGATCGACCTTGAGCCTTCGCAGCAGGTTCAGAACTCCGGCCTGCACTGACACATCCAGGGCTGATGTGGGTTCGTCGAACAGGATCATGGAGGGTTCAAGAACCAGCGCTCTCGCCAGCACGACCCGTTGAGCCTGTCCCCCGCTCAGTTCGTGGGGATAGCGATGGCGGACCGCCTGGCTGAGGCCCAGGGCGGCAATCGTCTCATCCGTGCGGTTTCGGCGTTGAACCCGGTTGAGGTCGGTATGCACCCGCAGTGGCTCCTCGATCTGATCTGCGACCCGTCTTCGGGGACTGAGAGATAGCAACGGGTTTTGCGCGACCATCTGGATCCGCCGGCGCACCTCCCGTCGGTCCCGACCTCGTAAGCCGACCAACTCGGCGCCATCAAACCGAATGCTGCCGGCAGCGGGACTGACCAGGCCGACGATCGCTTCGGCGAGGGTGGACTTGCCCGCCCCCGACTCTCCCACCACCGCCAGAGTCTCCCCGGTGTACACCTCCAGATGCAGGTCGTTGATGGCTCTCGTGGGTTGTCGACGAGCGGACCCCCGCCCCCGAAACTCGACCCGCAAGCCCTGAACGGAAAGCAACGGGGTCACTTCGGCGCCTCGACGAGGAAACAGGCTGCCGCATGGCCGGGGGCAACCGGGCGCAGGGTGGGCTGCTCGGAACGGCAAACCTGGTGTGCATGGGGACAGCGGGGAACGAAGGCACAGCCGAGAATCTCCTGCCGCCCATCGGGAACCCGCCCGGGTATCGAGGACAGTTCCCCACCCACGGCCTCCGGCCTGGGAACGGACTCGAGCAGCGCCCTCGTGTAGGGGTGGCTCGGCGACTTCAGTACCTGGTCAGTGGGGCCCGTCTCGGCCACCTGGCCGGCGTAGAGGACCATCACCCGATCACAGATCCGCCGAATCACCGCCAAGTCGTGGCTTATGAGGACCACCGTCAAACCGTGACGTTCCCTCAACTCGGCGATCAGGTCCAGGACTTGACTCTGGGTAGTGACGTCCAAGGCCGTGGTGGGCTCGTCGGCGAACAGCAACCGGGGTCGCTGCGCCAGCGCCAGGGCGATCACGGCCCTCTGTCTCATCCCCCCGGAGAACTCATGGGGATAGGCCCCCAGCAACCGCTGCGGGTCCCTGAATCCGGCCTGCTCCAACAGGGCGCACAGCGCTGCCGGGTCCCGCGTGCCTGTCACGAAACGGAGTTGCTGGCCTATGGTGAACACGGGATTCAACGCCGCGCCGGGATTCTGGTAGACAACGGCCGCCGAGGACTGCAGGGTACCGTCCATCCTGGTCGGCGCTCCCTCCAAGACCATGGTCCCCTCCACTCCGGCGGTGGCTGGCAGCAGTCCGAGCAACGCCCGGGCCAGCACGGACTTGCCGCACCCCGACTCGCCGGCCACCCCCAGGATCTCGCCTTCCTGCAACTCGAACGTCACTCCCCGCAGGGCCCGCACCGGGCCGGTGGGCGGGTTGAACGTGACCCGCAGGCCCTCAACCCGCAGCAATGCAATGCTGCGGGATGTCCCAGGGTGGTTCGTCAGGCCGGCGGTCATGGCTGGGATCACCGGGTCTTGGGGTCGGTTACGTCTCGGACCACGTCGCCTGCCAGGTTGAAGGCCATGGCAACCACCACGATGGCCACCCCGGCAAACCCGGCGATCCACCACTGTCCGGACAGGACGTACTGCCGACCCTCTGCGATCATAGTTCCCCAGTCGGCGGTGGGTGGACGCGGTCCGAGCCCCACAAAGCTGAGACCTGCCGCCGTCAGGACCGCCGCTCCCAGATCAGCCGTGGCCTGCACCCACACCGGCGCCATGGCATTGGGCACGATATGCGACGCCATGATGCGCCAATTGGGGAGGCCGATCGCCTGAACAGCCTTGACAAAGGGCCGCTCACGCAGGCTGAGCACCTGCGATCGCACCTGGCGCGCGTACCAGGGCCACCACGACACGGCGATTGCGATGACGGTATTTCGCAGGCTCGCCCCCAGGGCCGCGGCTACCAGCACTGCCAGCAGCAAGGGAGGGAAGGCCAGGAAGGTGTCGGTGATTCGCATGAGGACCTCGTCGGTCCAACGGCCGAAATAGCCGGCCGCCGTCCCCACACACACCCCGACCGCCACCGACAGGGCCACGACACCAAGCGCCACCACCAGGGCAGTGCGGGAACCGAACAGCAACCGGGCCAGTACATCCCGACCGAGGTCGTCGGTTCCCAGCCAGTGGGACCAACTGGGCGCCTGCAGCCGGATCGAGAGGTCGGGTACGCCACGGCCCGCGTCGGCAAACGGTGTGAGCCACGGAGCCAGGACAGCGGCAAGTATGAAGACCACGGCCACCCCTGCGGCCGCCACCCCCAGCCGACTTCGCAGGAAGTACCACACCGCGCCACCCCGAGCAACCGCGGGCCATCTGCCCCGCAGACCGCCCAGGCCGAACCGGCGGGCGGGCGGTGGCGGATTTTCCATCAACCCAGCCGCACCCTGGGATCCAACCAGGCCTGGAAGAGATCCAGGACCAGGTTGACCACCACATACACCACTGTGATCACCAGCGCCGAAGCGGTGATCACCGGGAAGTCGACCCGGACGATGGCGTCGGTGAGGTACTTGCCCAGTCCCGGCCAGGCGAACACCGCCTCCACCAGGAAGGCGCTGGACACCGAGTAGGCAAACGTCAACCCGAGCACCGTGAGCGCCGGCAGCAGGGAATTCTTGAGAGCCAGTCGGGCCAGCACCGTCCGCCTGGGGATCTGAGCCACCGTGGCGGCCTCTATGTAGTCGCTGCCCAGCACCTCCAGCATGGAGCCTCGAATGAGACGGATGGTCAAACCGAGCGGATAGGCGGCCATCACAGCCACCGGCATCATCAGGTGAACGATCACATCCGCCAGGTTGGACCAACTGCCCGACAGCGTCGCATCGATCAGGTAGAAACCGGTCACCTCGGTGAACGCCGTGGAAGAGTCGGTGCGGCCCGCCAGGGGCAGCCAATCCAGGTTGGATGAGAAGAGCATCTGAAGAAGCAGCGCCGACCAGAACACCGGCACCGACACACCCAGGACCGCCAACAGGCGAATGGACGTGTCGCTCATCCGGCGCCGACGGGCCGCGGCGGCCACGCCTGCGGGGACCCCCACCAGCATGGAGAGTGCAGTGGCCGCCCCTGCCAACTCCAGGGTGGCCGGCAGGAATCTGCGCAGGTCCTGGGCGATCGGTCGCTTGGTGGCGAAGGACACCCCGAGATCACCTCGTGACAGGTCGGCCAGATAGGACGCGTACTGCTGCAGCACCGGAGCGTCGAGATTCAGGTCCTGGCGAACCTTCTCCACCTGCTCGGGCCGAGCCCTGGCGCCAGCGTACAGCGAGGCGGGATCCGACGGCACAACCCTCGACACGACAAAGGCAATCGTCACCACTCCGAGCACCACCAACAGGCTCGTGACCACTCGCCGGAGCAGATACCTGGCTGTTTCGCTTCGCACGCCGCTCATGATTATCGACCCTTCGGCGCCCGGCCGCCCTCAGATCCCATGATTCACTTCAGTATCCCTCAATGTCGGGGGTGCCGCCGCCCAGTCCGTCCCGGCCACCATGGCGGGCGCCTGCTGGGCGGTTGCTCTATCCCGGTTCAGAACAGAGGCGCCTCGTCGGTCGACGGCGGCATCCCGATCATGACAATGTGCTAGCCCATCCGACTCAGGTCATAGAACCAGACAACGTTGGCATAGGCGGGATTGGGGGTGTATCCCGCGATGTCGGCCCTGATCACCGAAACGCTGGGAACATCCAGCATGAAAATAGCCGCGTGGTCTTCGACCAGAATCTGCTGGGCCTCACGGAACATCTCGCCGGCCGCCTCGGTATCGGTGCCGCTGGCGGCGTCGGCCGCATCGAGGAGCGCGTCGAACTCTGGGTTGCTGTAATAACCGAGGTTGAAGAACGGGAACTCCTCCGAGCGGTAGAGCGAGTACAGGAAGTCGGTGGGCGTCACATACGTCGGGTACCAGAACATGGTGAAGACATCCTGGGCGCCGGCCGGGTCGCCCTGGGCGATCTCCCAACGCGCGTCCCAGGTGAGAGGCTCGAGGACCAGTTCGACGCCGATGGACGCCAGGTTGGCCTTCCACACCTCGCCGATCTGTTCCTGCTCCACTTCACCCACGTCGTAGCTGTAGGTCAGCGACAGGTCCGCAACTCCGGCGGTGTCGAGGATGGCGGCGGCGCGGTCCAGGTCGGTCTGGGGGAGGTCCAGGTCGGTGGTGGCGCCCCAGATGGTCTGGGGGATCGGCCCCACGGCCCGGGTGGCCTCTCCACCATACAGATTGTCGACCACGTCGTCATACGGGAAGGAGAGAACCAACGCCTCTCGCACCTCGGGCGACAGGCGAACATTGTTCAGCAGCCCGAACAGGTTCGTCATCGACAGCCCCCGGACCACCGACAGGCCCTCCTCGCCCTCCAGCGAGGGATAGGCGTCAAAGGGCAGGTTGAAGGTGAAGTCGGCGTCTCCGCTGCGAATCATCTGCTCGGCCAGTACCGGATCCTCGACGATGCGAAGCTCCACTTCGTCGAACTGTCCATCGGACCAACCGCCCCAGTAGTCGTCGTGGCGAGCCAGGATCACGTTTTCGTTGGGAGAGACCGACTCGATCACATACGGGCCGGTGCCTGCGCCGTTGCCGTCATTGAACCACTGGCTGTCCCGGGTTGCGGACTCGGGGCTCATGATGTATGCCGAGAAGCTCGACGACATGACCAGATCAAGCGGCGCCGGCCAGGCGAGACTGAAATCGATCGTCAGATCGTCCACCGCTTCCATGGACGCGATCGGCAGGAAGATGAAGGCCGCCCCAAGTCCCAGATCAATGGTCCTCTGTATCGAACCGATCACCGCGTCGGCGTTGAGCGGAGAACCGTCGTGGAAGAGAACCCCCTCGCGGAGTTGGAAGGTCCACGCGGTTGCATCCTCGTTCGCCTCCCAGCTGACCGCCAGCCCGGGAGAGAGCAGCTCCGAAGAACCGGGCGGATTGAACCTGGTCAGGGTCTCGTAGACGTTTTGGAGAACGATGTGCTCCGCAGAAAAGGCCGAGGACGGATCAAGGTCGACGAACGGGAAGGCGCTGGCGTACACGAAACGGCCCGCGGTCATGACAGTGTCGTCGGCAGGAGCGACCACCTCCCCGTCATCCTCTGATGTTTCATCCGGCTCGGAGGTGTCGGCCGGTTCCTCCTCGCCTCGTTCTGCGGCATCGGATTCCAGTCCATCCGTCTCGGTAGCGGCGCCATCCTCGGACGCTGCGGCAGCCTCTTCAGGGGCAGGATCGCCCGCGGCCGGCTCATCACCGTCGCCGCAGGATGCGACCACCAGTGCCATTATCCCCAGTAACAGTAGAATGCGTCTGATCCTCATGGGTGTTCCCTTCTCTTTGGCGCCAGCGCTTGTGAACCGTGTCTCACTGGCGGGGACGTTCTCGCTACCGTTTTCCAGACAATACCATTAGTTTGAAGTAGAATGCCAAATATTGGACTATTAACCTATAGAAAGTACAAATCTTGCAGTTAGATGAGTTGGATCAGGCAATAATCAAGGTACTCAGCCGAGATGCCCGCGCCACCTACAGCGAGATCTCCAAAGCCGTGGGCGTGTCGATCAGCACAGTGCGCAACCGGATCACGGCCATGCGTGACTCGGGCTCCCTGTATCTCAGGGTGTGGCTGGACCCGCGCCAGGTGCCCAGGGTCTACAAGTCCATGGCCC
>CAYWGY010000153.1:0-1145 GCA_964458055.1 uncultured Acidimicrobiaceae bacterium
CAGACCCGGCCGGTGATAAACCCCCAAACGGCTGGCACGACAGATCCGACTACCGACTACCGCTCGCAGACACCCTGTCCCCGGCGGTCCGCAAAACCGCGACCACCGCACTCACCGAGATAACCATCAGGGAGCTCTGGAGTTTGCCAACCCCTGATGTCAGTTCTGTCGATCTGGCGCCTGATTCCTCTCACCCCCTGCAAGAACTCACCAGGCGCAGGACGCGTACCGGATGGTGGGTGATTCTCGCGGTGGCCCTGGTCGGAGTGACTGCTGTCCTCGGCACTGTCCTGCTGTCAGGCGGGGGCAGTGAGAACCAAGAAGATGCCCGCGTCGCCGTTACCGGCGCCGCCTTATCCGCCACGGAGTCGGTGGAAGAGAGCCTTGCCACCCTGGAATCCCTGAGACAGGGTAGTTCCTTCACGCCTGATCTTGTCTCTTCCATCTCTGCGTTGGGTGCAGCTTCACGCGACTTGGTGGAGTCCGCTGGAACCATCTCCACAACCGATCCCTCCCTTGGGGAATTGCGAATGGCAACCACAGCCCTGGCCGGCCGGATCTCGCGTTTGGGCGCGACATTCGGCGCCGCCTTTTCCTATCGGGGACAGGTGGCACCGCACCTGGGTCTTCCCGAACTGGACGCTCCCCTCGACATTCTCAACCTTTCCGAGAACACCGCCCTGCTGACCGACTGGCAATTCCGACTCGAGCAGGCGGCAGCCATTGCCCCGAACCACCCACGCTTGCTGGAGAACCAACAGGCCCTGGAAGCAGCCCTTCCCCATATAGCCGTCAACCGGCAGGCATATTCGGAGGCGATGGGTACCGGCCGGTCGGAGGAAGCCACAACGGCGCTCTCACAAATATCGTCGCTGCTGGCGGCGATATCCGAGGACTTCGATCAAGCCTTCGGCGAGATCGCCACCGCGGCAGAGACTGAAATCCGGTCTCTGCTCGCCGATCTTCAGAATCTGTAGTCGGGGATACGGATAGTCTGCCCGGGCCTGAGCACTTTGCTCTCCAGCCCGTTCAAGACCACGATCTCTTGAACCACCACCCGTAGGTCGGCCTCCCCGGGTGCGAAGCGGTGAGCGATCTCCCAGAGAGTGTCTCCGGACTCCACCCTTACCACTTTCACCTCGGTT
>CAYWGY010000153.1:1204-1479 GCA_964458055.1 uncultured Acidimicrobiaceae bacterium
AATCGAACAAATGTTTGGCAGGGAGCAGCGTTCCGGACTAGGGTATTCATTTATGCCCGGAATGACCCAACGTCAACGCCAGATTCTCGACCTCATCAAAGACCGGATAGCTGAACGTGGCTACCCGCCCACCGTACGGGAGATCGGAAAGGCGGTCGGCCTCGCTTCCCCATCCTCGGTGCACGCCCAGATCTCGGCCTTGGTCCGAGCAGGCAGGCTCCGCCGGGATCCCTCCAAGCCCCGAGCCCTGGTGGTGGTGGAAGATCAGCCAAACC
>CAYWGY010000153.1:1489-6909 GCA_964458055.1 uncultured Acidimicrobiaceae bacterium
GGCAGGCATGCCCATCCTTGCCGAGGAGAACACCGAAGAGGTGATGGAACTCCCCACCGACCTCGTGGGTGGCGGAGAATTGTTCATGCTCAAGGTCCAGGGTCATTCCATGACAGGAGCGGGTATTCTTCCTGATGACCTGGTGGTCATCAGGCAACAGCCCTCAGTGGAAAACGGAGAAGTGGCCGCGGTACTGGTTGACGAAGAGGAGGCAACCGTCAAGAGGGTCCGGTTCCTCCAGGATGGGCGGATCGAACTCCATTCCGAGAACCCCTCCTACGTTCCCTTTATCCCGGACCACCCCCGCATCCTGGGCAAGGTGGTGACGGTCCTCCGCTCACTCGACTAGGGAGACCCCGAGACTTCCCGTATCCCAGCCCGGCCACTCCCCTTCGAAGACAAGGCGTGCCGGACCGCTTATCCAGGAGGTCCCTCTCTCCAGGCGTACCTGAGCCTCACCGCCGACCAGGACAACCTGCGCCTCTCCTCCGGACAACCCCTCAGCAGCGGCAGCGGCAACGGCGGCCACCGCCCCCGTTCCGCAGGCCTGAGTCTCTCCCACACCTCTCTCCCAGACCCTGAGAGACAATCGATCGTAGGACTCCACCCTGACCATCTCCACGTTGACCCCGTCCGCAAAGACACCCTGCAACGCTCGGCCGACCGTCTCCAGGGGAACCCCGTCCAGGTCATCCACCCAGGTGACAGCGTGCGGGTTTCCCACGGAAACCAATCGGAACCGGCGCCCGTCGATCACCCGCACATCACCAACGGTCACAGCGCCCAGTTCGGCCGTGATGGTACCGCTAGGCGAGACATCCACCATCCGGGGACCCACGGCAGTCTCGACAACGAACTCGGCGTTGTCCACCAGTCCCTGATCCACAGCCCACCTGGCCACACAGCGCAGGCCGTTGCCACACATCTCCGCCACGGACCCATCAGCGTTGAAATAAGACATCTTCGCCCCCCTGGCTCCTGCGGCGACCACCAGCAGGCCATCCGCGCCCACCCCTCGCCGACGATCGCACACAGCCCTCACCTCCGGAGGGGTGAACGAGCGGGGACCGGCCACCACCACGAAGTCATTGCCCAGCCCTTCCATCTTCCAGAACTTCATGCTCACTCTCCAGACAACGCTTCCCAGGCTCGCTCCAGCCTCTCCCGGGGATCGGAGGACCAAGGCAACCACCTGATCCGAGGATCTCGCCGGAAGAAGGTACGCTGCCTCTTCACCAATGCCAGGGTGGCCCGCTCCGCCTGCCGGAAGCCCTCGTCCTCGGAGATCTCACCTCTCACCACCGCCAGTAGTTGACGATAGCCCACCGCCTGGGCAGCCGTGGGCCCCATTTGGCCGGAAAGGGCCAGGACCTCCTCCATCATTCCCTCTCTCCGCATGACCCGCAGCCGAGCGGCAACCCGTTCCGCAATCCTCTCTCCCGGGTCGAGACCCACCGCCTTGAACGGGATCAGCGGCCTGTAGGCCCTCACATCGCCGCGCCGCGGGTCTGCCGACCGCCGAGACGGAGTGTGACCGGTGAGACTCAACACCTCCAGAGCGCGGGCAACCCGGCGTGGGTTGGCCAGGTCCAGATGCGCTCCCGCCTCCGGATCGGCCTCCAGCAGGCGGAGGCGAGCCTGGCCAGACGGCATCCTGTCCAGAACCTCTCGTACACCGGCGTCATGAGGCGGGAACGTAAGCGGATCGACCACGGCTCGAAAGTGGAGGCCCGACCCCCCGCACACCACGAGGGGCACCGTGCTTTCGGCAATCACCCGTCGCGCTCTCTCCTGAAACTCGGCCACGCTGAAGGTATCCCGAGGATCGACCACGTTCACCAGGTGGTGGCGGACCCGGTCGAGCATTTCAGGACTCGGTTTGGCCGACCCGATGTCCATCCGCCGATAGACCTGCACCGAATCGACCGAGATGATCTCGGCGCCGGTTCTCTCGGAGAGACCCACCGCCACCTCGCTCTTGGCGGAAGCGGTGGGGCCCACTACCGCCATCAGCAAGATCAGACCAGCCTCCCCATCAGGTGGTGCCTTCTGCCCAGGGTTATCTCAGCCTCGAGAAAGGTTCCCGCAGCAAACTCCCCTCCGACATGCACGATCTTTCCACCCCGGGTTCGAGAGGTCGCGACGTTCGGATCCTTGCGGGATGGCCCTTCCACCAGCACCTCCACCCTGCGTCCCACCATCTCTGCATTCTTCTCCTCCGAGATGCGGTTCTGAAGTTGCACCAGGCGGCCGAAACGCTCCTTGACCTCGGCGGGATCAACGAACCGGTCGCTCATCGAGGCTGCGGCCGTTCCCGGACGCGGAGAGAAGATGAACATGAAAGCCTGGTCGAACCGGGCTTTCTCGACAACATCGAGGGTCCGCTGGAAATCGGACTCGGTCTCACCGGGGAACCCGACGATGATATCGGTCGAGACGGTCAGGTCGGGGATGATCCTCCTCGCCATGGCCAGGCGATCCAGAAAACGCCGCGCATGGTATCCCCTGTGCATCCTCGCCAGAATCCGGTCGCTGCCGCTCTGCAGCGGAAGGTGCAATTGCTCGCAAACCGCTTCGGTCTCGGCCATGGCCAGAGCCACGTTCTCCCGGAAGTCAGCCGGATGCGGGCTGGTGAACCGGATGCGGCGAACCCCCTCCACCTCCCCCACCCGGCGTAGCAATTCCGCGAATATGGGACGGCGGCGACCTCCCAGGGCGAGATCCCGCCCGTAGGTGTCGATGTTCTGCCCCAAGAGGGTCACTTCCACGACCCCTTCGGAGACCAGCCGTTCCACCTCGCTGACGATGTCCCCCGGGCGGCGGCTCACCTCCGGGCCCCTCACCGCGGGCACTATGCAGAACGTGCAGGTGTTGTTGCAGCCCAGCTGCACCGTCACCCAGGCCGCATGCTCCGACTCCCGACGGGTGGGCAACTGCGAGGGGAGGTCATGGAGGGATTCATAGATCTCCGTCACACCTCCCCACTCCTGGGCATGATCCAGCAGGTCCAAGACCCGTCCCAGATTGTGGGTACCCATCACAACGTCGACCCTGGGCGCCCTCTCGCGCACCAGGTTGCGATCCTTCTGAGCAGCACAGCCTCCCACCACCAGCATCGTCTCGGGCCGGAGGTCCTTGAGAGACTTCAACTGTCCCAGGTTTCCGTAAAGGCGATTGTCGGCATTCTCCCGGATGGTGCAGGTGTTGATGAAGATGACATCGGCTTCCGCCACCGAAACGGCCGGTGCCATCCCGTCGGACTCCAGCAGACCGGCGATCCTCTCGGAGTCATGCTCGTTCATCTGACACCCGAAGGTTCTTATGTAATAGGTCTTGCCTTCTCGCCGGGGAGTCCGCGCCAAGACCCTCTCCTTGCGGACCGGGCTGGGAAGCAGGATGGTGCTCATCGGGCGTAGTCTGTGTACCTGGTCTCCCTGATCACCGTCACTTCGATCCTGCCGGGATACTGCATCTCATTCTCCACCCGGCGGGCAATCTGGCGGGCCAGGGCGCCGGCGGCCAAGTCGTCGATGTGTTTGGGGTTGACCAGAACTCTCACCTCTCTCCCCGCCTGGAAGGCGTATGCCTTGTTGACACCGCCGTAGGAGGAGGCGATTTTCTCGAGGCTCTCCAGCTTCTGAGCGTACTGCTCGAAGGACTCTCGCCGCGCTCCGGGCCTCGCCGCCGACAACGCGTCCGCAGCCTGGACCAGCACGGCCAGGACTGTCCGGGGCGCCACCTCATTGTGGTGAGCCTCGATGCCATGCACCACTTCGGGATCCTCGCCCAACCGGCGAGCAATCTCCGCGCCAACGTGAGCATGGGAGCCCTCCAACTTGTGACTGACCGCCTTGCCGATATCGTGCAGAAGGGCCGCCCTCTTCACCGGTGCCGGGTCCACTCCCAACTCGCTGGCCAGCAGGCTGGCCGCATGGGCAGACTCCACCAGGTGGTCGAGGACATTCTGGCCATATGACGTCCGGTAACGGAGTTGTCCCAGGAGTTCGACCAGTTCCGGGCGCATCTTGCTGAGGTTGACTTCCAAGAGGGCCGCTTCGCCGGCGTCCCTGATCGAGTGGGACACTTCCGACTCGGCCTTGGCCACCATTTCCTCTATGGAGGTCGGGTTGAGCCGGCCATCGAGAATCAACTTCTCCAGCGCAACACGGGCGACCTCCCGCCTGACGGGGTCGTAGCTGTTGAGGACCACGGCCTCGGGGAGCTTGTCGTCGATGATCAGGCTGACTCCGGTGGCAGCCTCGAAGGCGCGGATGTTCCGGCCTTCCCGGCCGATGATCCTTCCCTTCATGTGTTCGGTGGGCAGATTGATGAGGGTGGACGTGGCGTCCTTCACCACCTGATGGGACATGCGCTGTACCACCCCGGCCAGGATTCGCTGCGATCTCCACTCGGCTTCCTCCCGTGAGCGGATCTCGATGTCCCTGATCAACATCATGGCGTCTCGGCGGGCCTCGTGCTCCACCTTCTCCATTATCTGGAGGCGTGCCTCGGACCTGTCCAATCCGGCCAATCGGGTCAGATCATTCCAAGCCTCATCCTCCACCTGCTGGGCCTCCTGCCTGAGCTTCTTCGCCTCCACTTCCCGCTCGATCAGCAGCCGTTCCCGCTCCTCGAGGTTGGATGCCTGTTGGTCCAGTCGCTCCTCCCGCTGCATGACCCTCCTGGTGCGAGCCTCGATCGACTCCCGCTGGCGCGCCAGGGACTCCTCTTCAACTGCCCTTTTCTCCTCGGCGCGCACGCGCGCCTCCTCCTCGGCCCGGGCAAGGATACGCTGGGCCTCCAGCCGTGCCTCGGCCACCTTGTCCTCCACACCGGAACTCCCCACCCTCACTCTTATCAGAGCGACTATCAGGCCCACTACCGCAACACCCGTGACCACCGAGGCCACGATCAGAGCCAATTGACTTATTTGCATTTTCGAAGGATTTCCAGACCCGAGTTCTTGGGCAGGGCTTCTCTCAGGGGAAGGCTCCCGCATCTCGGTTCACATTGTCAGCAGGGTCAGTTTCCATTGTAGGCGTCCGCGCAGGTCCGCAAGGATTCCATTGCGGCCGCTCCCACCTTGGAAACGGCGCCGACCAGAGTCAGACCGGTGTGTCCTCCATGGCGTCCAACACCGCCCGTACCTCGCGGTCCGAGTCCAGTCCGGGAAGGGCGAATCCCACCTTCTCGTAGATCCTGGCCTGCAGTTGCATGGCAAGTTCGGGATTCTCCGAGAGGAACTGCTTGACGTTTTCCCTCCCCTGGCCGAGTTGGTCGTCATCCAGGGAGAACCAAGACCCGCTCTTGTGCACCATTCCCATATCCAAGGCGACATCCAAGAGACTGCCCTCCCGGGATATCCCCTTGCCGAACATGATGTCGAACTCGGCCTTGCGGAAGGGAGGAGCCATCTTGTT
>CAYWGY010000154.1:0-2774 GCA_964458055.1 uncultured Acidimicrobiaceae bacterium
ATCCCACTCCCTCCGCCAGCCGAAGCAATTTGGCCACTTTCGCCACATTTGTTGGATCATTACCAGTCTGCCGACCGGTTGTGCCGCGTTGACTGTCGCAGGACGGTCCCAGGGCGCCCCGGTGGTCAACCGCCGGAGTCCATCCACTCCCTGACCATCCAGCCGAGGGTCCCCAGGGGGACGGCGCCGTTTCCCAGGACCGTGCGGTGAAAGCTCTTGATGTCGAACTCCCGGGCCAGGCGATGTAGCGGTCGATCTCTTCGGTGATCTCGTGAAGGGACATGGGCGAGTGATCGGCCATGAACTCGATGGCCTTTCGGCGAGACCAGCCCAGCGCGTGAATGCCGGTGTCCACCACGAGCCTCCCGGCCCGAAGAGAGTCTGCCGTCAGCATCCCGACCCGCTCCCAGTCGTCGGCGTACAGGCCCATCTCGTCGGAGAGCCGCTCGCTGTAGAGCCCCCACCCCTCACCGAATGACGGTAGGTAACAGTTCCGGTGAATGTCGTGGATCCCCTCGTTCTCGATGGCCAGGGCAATCTGGAGGTGGTGACCGGGTATGCCCTCGTGGTAGGCCACCGAGGGCACCTGGAACGTGGTCCAGGCCGTCGGGTCGGCGACATTGAAGAAGAACCGGCCCGGCCTGGTTCCGTCGGCAGTGGGCGGGTAGTAGTAGGCCATGGCGCCCATATCGATGGGGTCGGCCAGACACGGCGCCCGGGGAACCGGATCGAACCACTCGCCCATCGCTTCGGCGGCCTTCTCCAGGCAGCCGAACGCGTCCGCCACCAGGTCCTCGGAGCGGGCGTACCGCAGTTCGGGATCGTCGCGCAGGCGCCTGTAGATCTCATCGACGTCGTGGGTTCCCAGGAGCGGTCCGGCGATCCGGCGGTACTCCTCCTCCAACGACCCGACTCTCTCCAGGCCCAGTTGATGTATCGCCTCGGGCCCCGAGTCCAGGGTGGTGTGACCCCTGACCATGTCGCGGTACACCACCTCGCCTCCCCGGAGGTGGCAGAGGCCCGGTCGGTCGTCGGAGCGACCTGCCGGGAGAGTCACTTCCGCCAGCACTTCTGCGAACCGGGCCAGTCCGGGACGGATGCCGGAGGCTATTGCCTCGACCAGGGCGGCCCGCCACCGGGCGGCTTCCACCGGGCCGAGATCCGAGGGAGCGGGCTGGGTGGCGATCGGGTCCTGCGCCGGCGGCCGGGCGAGGACCTCCTCGAGCTTTGCGATAGTCTGGCGCACGTGGCGGGCCAGGGGCGTCACCCCGGTGGCTGCGCCATCGGAAAGCCGTTCCGCCAACTGGGCGATCATCGCCGGGAAGCGACCCAGCTTCTCCAGGTAGCGCCGTCCGTGTTCGGCCGTGACCAGCGGCTGGAGGTGGAGCGCCGGAAGGAGCATGCTCAACAGACCCATCTGGCTGTTGGCCGCCTGCAGTTCCGACCACCAGACGCTGACGGTGGCGTCCATGAAAGCAGCTGCGCCGACGGTCTCGGCGAGGATGCGGTCGGAGGCCATCTCGACTCTGGCTCCTGGCGCATCACGGGCAAACCGGGAGGCGACTTCTCTTGAGGCCGACAACCCCTCGGCAGAGAGGTCGTCCCATTGTTCGAGGAAAGTCAACTCGCCCCGTGCCAGGTTTGCGAAGTGACGGTTCTCGAGCCGGAATTCCCAGTAGTCATCGGCCAGGGCACGAGCGGTGGCGGTCATTGCCCCGACCGCTCCCGGTGAACCAACCCAACGATGGGCCGATCCGGTTCATCCGAGATGGTCCGGAAGTCGAGGATGTAACGGTGAGTCTGACTCATGCACCGCCACATTACCGTCCGGGCGGAGACGTGTCTGCACCCTATTCCAACAACCGTGGTTGTGGCGTTCTCGCTTAGGACAGTCGCCGTTCGTCCGGCACCTCCACCATGGAGGGGCCCCGGCCCGGACAGGTACTCCGCCGAAGGAACGGGCCGGACTCCCCAGAGCGCGGATGCAGGGCAATCACCGACAGGACCGGTGCCCTAACCGGACAGGACTCGAGTCCTTCCGCGGGACACTCCCAGGGTCCAGGTCTCCTCGGCTTGGTGTATGGCTCCCGGGTACAGACTTGCCATGGCCGCCAGTTCCCTCTCTTCTATCCCGTCGCTGAGCCTGGGACCAACATGGGTCAGCACCAAGGCCCCCACCTGGGCTGACGCGGCCATGGTCGCGGCTCCAAGAGTCCCGGTCTGGCCGGGGGCCTCCCCGTTGGCGGCCATTACCCGATCCTCGTCCCAGCACATCGAGACCAGTGCGTCGGCCCCCCGGGCGAGTTCCACCACTTCATCGCAGGGTTCGGTGTCGCCGGTGTACACAACCGAACCGGACCCCGCCGAGATCCGGTAGGCGTTGCAGTCCAGGTAAGGCTGAACATGGCGGGCCAGACCGGGAACGAACTCGATGTCCCCGATCACGAAACTGTCTCCCGGCTGGACCTCCCGGACCCGGGGATCGGGAGGAAGGCGAGGCAACTCTCCACCACGGTTGACGTACACGGCCTGGCTCAGCGGAGCGTTGATTCGAGCGTTGAGATCCGGCCAGAAGGCGCCGGAGTCGACGCCGAACAACTTCTCGACGAAAGCAGCCGTGGGAGGCGGCCCGTACACCGACAGTTCCTCCACCAGCCCGGCCCCCTGGTCCCATCTGCTCAGGAAGAACCCGGGAAACCCGGCATTGTGGTCGAAGTGGTGATGGCTGAATACCACCCCGTCCACATCTGCCGGCCCCATGCCGGTCTCGACCA
>CAYWGY010000154.1:2784-6340 GCA_964458055.1 uncultured Acidimicrobiaceae bacterium
GCACCGCCGTCGTGCGACTGCGCACCAGAATGGACGTACCCCACCTCGCCGGCGTGGGCGTCGGCGTACCGGCGAGGAGAACCGAGACCGTCAAATCGTCCTCCACCACTCCTTTGCCCTCCCGGGGACCGCCATCCAAGAACGCAGAATTCGGACCGACCATGCTATCACTCCTTGCCCTCGGAGGGTAGGCGCCGGAGCACCGATGCCCCGGTAGCGCCAGTGCGGCGCCGCCGCCTACAGAGTCGAGGTCTTGGTGTCGAGGCCCAGGCGCATCCGGCCCATGGTCTCCATCGTCCTCGGCGCCACCATGGCGTGCTGGGCCGCCACCGCCGTGTCTCGGAAGCAGCGCTGTATCGGGCTGGTGCGATACACCGAGGCGCCGCCGGCGGTCCTGAACATCGCCGCGGCCACGCCGGCCGCCGTCTGGGTGGCGTGGGTCGCCGCCAACCGGATCCGGCGCTTCTGTTCAACCGTCGAGGACCAACCCGCCAACGCGTCCTCGAAGGCGTGATCCACCGCGCCGAGCAACAGCGTCCAGGCCGCGGCCAGCCGCGCCTCGGCTTGGGCCACCTCTGCCTGGGTAGCGGCCCGCCCGGCCAGGGTCCTGGTGCTGCTCTGGGGCTTCTTCGCCCCGGCCAACTCCACCAACTCGTCCATGGAGCGCCGGGCGATCCCCACCGCCACGGCCGCCACCCCGCTCGCCAGCAGCCCGTAGAAGGAGAACCTGGACCAGGCGTTGTCCCGCACCGGCTCCGCCGTATCCATCTGCACCCAGCGTCCCTCCGGCACGAAGACATCGCTTGCCTCGTAGTCGACCGAGCCGGTGCCGGCCAGGCCGGCCACGTCCCAGGTGTCGATGATCTCGACGTCGTCGGGATCCATGAACACGAAGGGCGTTACAAGCCCGTCGGGACGGGGCTCGGGCCGCCCGTCGGCGCCCACCACCAGACAGCCGCCGCCGATGGTGGTGCAGTGCCTGAGACCCGAGCCCCACTGCCAGCGCCCAGAGACCCGCAGGCCGCCGTCGACGGGCACCGCTCGGCCCCGGGGAACCACGAACCCTCCTCCGATGGCCCCGGGATCGCCGAAGAGGGCTCCGGCATGCGGATCGGGAAGGTACGACGCCAGCACCGACGTCGCGGAGGCAATGGCAACGCACCAGCCGACCGAGCCGTCGTGGTAGGCGTACTCCTCGAAGACCTTCAAGCTCTCGGTGGCGGTCACGCCCGGTCCGCCCAGATCGTCGGGCACGCATTGGCGGAAGGCCCCGGTCGGACGGATCGCCTCCACCACGTCGATGGGCAGCGTGCCGAGCGCCTCGATCTCGGCTGATCGGGCTCGTATCCGGGGGCCGAGGTCGCGGGCGGCTTCCAGCAACGGATGAGTCACGAGGCCCAATTTAGGGCCGCCCCCTGCCTGTTCGGTCGCTGCTCCGTTTTGCAGTACCAGGAATGTCCTGCGGTACCCTCGGCGCGATATGGGAGAAGTGTGCATTGTCTATCCCCGCGATGACCGAGCCGTTATCACCATCGAGCGGCCAGGAACCCTCAACTCGCTTGACATTGCCACTCTCAACGCCTTGGAAGGGGCAGCCAGAGAGGTGGCGGACCGGTCTTTGACCAAAGTTGTGGTTGTCAGGGGACGGGGGCGGGCATTCTCTTCGGGCGTCGACCTGGGTCTGCTCGAGAGTTGGGATGGCATCGATCCGAGAGAGGTGGCCGAGGCGGGCCGCACCATCGTCGAGGCCTTCGACTCGATCCCGGCGGTCACCTTGGCGGTCCTGCGGGGAGCAACCGTGGGAGGCGGTCTGGTCTTGGCGGCTGCATGCGACCTGCGGGTGGCGGCCGATGACACCTACTTCTCGATTCCCGAGGTCGATCTGGGACTCCCGGTGGGATGGGGAGGGGTGCCCCGACTCGTCCGCGAACTGGGGCCCGCCCTCACCCGAGAGCTGATAATGACCTGCCGACCTTTCACAGCGCAGGAAGCGAAGGAGGCGGGTTTCCTCAACCGGGTGGTTCCAGCCTCGGACCTCGATCTCACTGTCGACAACATGGTGTCCACCCTGTGCGCCAAACCCGGAGAGGCGCTACGAGCAGTGAAGCGCACGGTGCTGGAAGCAACCGAGGAGATGCTGGCGGCTCGGGGACGCATCGCAGACGCCGAGGTATTCGCGGCAATCTCCGCCGACCCGGAAGGGCGGCGCTCAGCAGCCGGCTACATCGCCGACCGTCGGAGGTCACGAACCCCCGAGTGAGGCGGCCTGGGCAGCAAACGCCACGGTGGTTACGGTTCGGACTGGCGGCACTGTAATCAACCATCCAACGCATGTCGTGGTATGCGTCGAGATCTGAGACCCTTGCGCTACGGCACGGCGCATCGGTTGCAGTGACAGTTTGCGGGATGCCGGGATGGTCCCTCATCCAGGCTGCATGGGGAGGCCGTCGGGGGGTCCCCAACTCGTAGTATCGACCGGTATGGGTCGTTTCCCACCGCAGCGGTTCCGTAGTTCAGGACGTCAGGTTGTACGGTTCGCGGAGGAGTTTCGCCTCGACTGGACAAGGGCTCGGGTTGGTGGGTTGTCGGCTGAGATAGCTTTCTTCGCGCTTCTCGGGCTGTTCCCGGCTGTGATGGTGTTCGCTGCCACCCTTGGTTCGCTTGATGTCGTGATGAGCGAAGGCGCGGCTGCCGACATCGAGCAATGGCTACTCGACCAGGTGCATGGGATCTTCGGCTCCGATAACACCCTGGGCTCCACCGTGGAAGAACTCTTCGAACGGTCGAATGCGGGACTCATCACGGCTGGCGTCGCCTTGACGTTGTACGCCTCGTCGCGGGGCTTCATCGCGGTGGTACGCGCTCTGGACGTGGTATATGACCATGATCGGCCCAGGAGTTGGCTGTCCACCCGGATTCTGGGCTGGGGTCTGACGGCTTCCACAATTCCGGTGGCCGCGCTGGTTGCCGCCATGGTGGTGGTCGGTCCCTTGCTGGGCGGCGGCGGCGAGGTGGCCGAGCGTCTGGGGGCCGGTCCGGCGTTTGCCCTAGCTTGGGGGTGGTTGCGCTGGCCCGTGGCTTTCGCGGTTGTGGTGGTTTGGGCCACGTCCGTCTATCACATAGTGTCCCGCAGGCGAGCGCCCTGGCGACAGAAGCTACCGGGAGCGGTGGTGGGAACCGTGTGGTGGCTGGTCGTGTCGGCTGGTTTCGGCGCCTACGTCGAGTTGGCCTCCAGCGGTGTGAACGCGGTGTTCGGGTTGCTGGGTGGAGCTCTGAGCCTGCTGCTCTGGCTGTATCTACTGGCGATGGGCCTCCTCGCCGGTGCGGCTATAAACACGGTGCTGGCTAGCAACCGACGGTGACTTGCGACAGATCACCGACCGTAACGATCTACTCTGGACAACCGGCCTGAAAGCTCCTGCCACCCGCCCGCGAAACGACACGAGAAGGCCGTGCTTCCGGCGGGAACCGGAACAGTAACTATCTCGGGGGAGTTCTCCCTCTGGCGCCCTGCTCCTTCACCCGGGCACTGAACCCCTCACCCGTTCTCTGGCAT
>CAYWGY010000154.1:6350-6816 GCA_964458055.1 uncultured Acidimicrobiaceae bacterium
GCCCGTCGACTCTCGCCACAGACGGCAGGTTCGACATGCGGAACGCCTCACACTATCACCCTCTTGATGAAGGTCACCGTCGAGATCGGTGGGTTCGGTGGCAAGGTCGCTCCGACGGGAGCAAGCCGGATGAGCGTGCTAATTGCTGAGCAACTCTTGCGGGTTCTTGACCAGGATGCGCTCCAACGTTGTGTCGTCAACCCCGGCATGACGTAGAGCGGGCACGATATTGCGGAGGATGTGGGCGTATCCGTAGCCTCCGTATCGCTTGAGTTGAGTTTTGTAGCAGGTGTCCTGGGAGATCAGTATCTGATCACCGTACCCGAGCGCCAGTAATCGGAGCAGGTGTTGGTGACGCTGGGAGTCATGGCTGTTGTAGCTGAAGTCGATGGAGTCGTAATAGTTCTCCAAGCCGAAGTTGTCGAATGAGATGAACACGCCCAGATCAGCCACCCTTCTCTGGTAG
>CAYWGY010000155.1:0-6779 GCA_964458055.1 uncultured Acidimicrobiaceae bacterium
TGTGCGGGGATCTCCGTTGGTGTTCACGGCCGTGACGGCCACGGCGCCCCTCTTCGAGATGTCGACCACCGAGACAGAGGTGGGGGAGACCGTCAGCCTGGAGAGAAGGTCAAGGGGCTGGCCCAGGTAGTAACCCAGCGCTAACCGGATGATGTCGGCGTGGGTGACCAACGCCAGGGTGCCGTCGGGGTGGCGCCCGACCAGCCTCTCGCAGGCTCTGACGCCCCGAAGTTGCGCCTCCACCAGTGACTCGCCTCCCGGAAAGCGCATCCGGGAGGGCTGGTGCAGGACCGTCTTCCACTCCGGGAGCTTATACAACCGTTTCAGTTCCTGTCCCGTCCACTCGCCGTAGTCGACCTCGATCAGGTCCTTATCGACGGCGGGAGAGAGTCCGCGGGGCTCTCCCAGTATTCCGGCAGTCTCTATGGTGCGTTCGGTTGGAGAGCAGTAGATCGCGCCGATCTCGACTTTCGAGATACGGTGCGCCAGATCACGGACGGCGGCCTGGCCCTTTTTGGTCAGATGGTGCCCGCGCTGGCGGCCGTAAAGCACCTTTCCGGTGGTGGCCACCGGCGCATGGCGGATCAGAAGGATGCGGGTCATGGAGCCAAGGCTACCGGAAACCGGGTTTCAGGTTGTCTGGTGAAGGCGGACTCTCCCTCGCATTCCGACCGGGATCCCCTTCGCGGGGCTCCCCGTCGAGACCGTTGATGGGATCCGGATCGCCCGCGGGTGCAGGAGTGGCGTCGGTACACTTCTGGTGACGCCATCGCTGGAGAGACCAATGCAGGTAGAGATCATCATCACCAACCCGGCCGGACTCCATGCCCGGCCGGCTGCCGAATTCGTAAAACGCGCCAAGGCCTCGGCTTCGAAGATCACGATCACCGCCAACGAGAAGACTGTGAACGCCAAGAGCATGCTGGGCGTCCTCAAACTCGGCGCCACCCAGGGGACCACCATTGCGGTGGAGGTTGATGGAGACGACGCCACGGAGGTCATCTCCGACTTCACCGCTCTACTCTCCGTCGAAGGCTGAATCCTCCCTGAACAGAGTCATCCCGTCCCTTAGCCACCGACCCGTTGCCTGTGCGGACCGGGGGCTGCCAACAGGGATGGAATCCGTCCATCGCCTGCCAACCAGGGTTCGGTTCATGACCAGGACGGGGTTCGGGAGGTTGACCGCTTTTAATCGTGGCCGGTCGGGTTTGGCTCGGTCAGAATTGTTCCCGCGGTGAACCCCATGGGCCGGCGGTCGGGCGTGGATATGCGTCATCGGCGGGCGATGGCGATGATGGCGGGGGCGGTGATGTTCTTCTCCACCAACGCGCTCTTCGTGGAGTTGACACTGGGAGACAACCACCCCTTTTTGTACAACGGCGCGGTGTGGCTGGGCACCGGTCTGGGTCTGGGAGGCGTGCTCCTGCTGTTGTACCGACCTGTCCTGGCGGATGTCACCGCTCGACGATTGATGGTGCGACGGGTGGCAGGCTTGAAGGTCGACGGCGCCCGCCGGTGGGATCTGCCGGTGATGGTGCTGTTGATGACGGTGGGACGGTTCGCATTCGCCTTCTTCCCATGGGCAACCCAGTATGTCGAGACGGCCACGGTGGCGGTGTTGCACTACACCTGGCCGGTCTTCTTCGTTCTGGGTCTCTCCAGGTGGGACCGGAAGAACCGGAAGAGGTACCGCCGCCTGACGGCCGTCTCCTGGAGCGGCCTGGGTCTGGCATTCGTGGGCATGGCGGCGGTGGTGGTGGGAACCCTCGGATTCGAATCGACCGGAGCGACGCTGTCGGCAAGGGTGCTCGGGATGGTCCTGGCAATGATCTCTGCTCTTCTCCTGGTGTGCACCGTGGCAGCCGGCTATCCGCTTGCCGCCAGCCTGGCCACTGAAGTCGCGCTGAAGGCGAATATCCCCATAAGCCGGCACGGGTTGGAGTTCGCCTGCCTGCTGTTCGGCTACTCGGTGTCGGCGGTGGTGGCGGTGATTCCCAACGCGCTGATCGGGCTGGGCAGCGGAGGGCGTATCACCGTGGAGTCGGTTGCCTGGGCGATGGCTGTGGGGCTTAGTTTCGTTCCCGGGGCGGTGCTTTCGAGGAAGGCCACCCTGATCACACCCGATCTGAGCATCAACGCCTACATCTACACGGCACCGGTTGTCGGCCTTCTGTGGCTGGGAATGTTCACCGAGATCTCCGTGGCGCGGATGGATCTTCTGGTGATCGGAGCCCTGACCGTGGCGGCAGCCAACACCCTGTTGAGCCGGACGGGCGTCCGGCCGCTGCGGAAGTTCAGGCAACCCAGGGTTCCCTCCGCTCCCGGTTGAATCGTCAACACTCGTCGCCGGGCGTGGGAGGGATCCCGACATCTAGCCGCGGTCTATTGCGAAGCGTCTCCATCGGTTACGGGGAGTTGACCACTGCAGGTCCACGCTGACAACCATGGCGTGGCGCGGCCCCTGATTGAGGCCGTCGACCAGTTCCTCCAGGCCCGTCCTGTCTCCCTCCGCCGTCACCAGCACGGTTCCGTCCGGTTGGTTGGAGACCCGTCCCACCAGGCCGATGTCACGGGCGAGTTGGTGGACAAACCAGCGGAACCCCACCCCCTGGACCCGTCCTTGGACCACCGCTCTCAGATGTGCCTGGTCCGAGGCCATGCTCATGTCCTGTCTAGGAGTTCCCGGACTTCGGCGGCGTCGGCGGCTTCCAGGCATCGGGCGGCCACCTTGCGGCAACTCTCCATGTCCAGTGACCGGACTTTCTCCTTGATGGTCGGCACCGAGGGAATGGCCACCGACAACTCGGTCACCCCCAGACCTATCAACACCGCCACCGCCAGGGCATCGCCGGCCATGGCTCCGCACACACCGACCCAGCGTCGGTGACTCTTGGCCGCCGAGGTGGTCTCGGCTATGAGACGGAGGACCGCCGGATCGAAGGAGTCGGCGAGGTCGGCGACCTCACGGTTGGTGCGGTCGACGGCCAGGGTGTACTGGGTCAGGTCGTTGGTTCCGATGGAAAAGAAGTCGACGTGGGGTGCGAGCCGGTCGGCAATCAGCGCTGCGGAGGGGACCTCGATCATGATCCCCACCTGGTAGTCGGCGGCGTGATCCAACCCGTCGGCCACCAGGGAGCGTTCGGCCTCGGTAAGGGCCGCCCGGAATGCCAACAGTTCGGCCTTGCCGGCCACCATGGGCGCCATGATCCCCAACCGCCCGGCGGGCCCGGCTCGAAGCAGGGCCCGCAACTGGGTGTGCATCATCTCGGGACGGGCCAGCGTCAGCCGGATTCCCCGCAGCCCCAGGAATGGATTGAGTTCTTCTCCTATCTCGATTCCGGGGACCTGCTTGTCGCCGCCGACATCGAGGGTGCGCACCACCACCAGGTGGTCTCCGAAGTCCGGCAGCACCGAACGGTACGCCTCGTACTGCTCCTCCTCCGATATGGGCCGGGTCCTGTCGAGGAACAGGAACTCGGTGCGGAACAGCCCGACCCCCTCGGCGCCCATTTCCACCGCCCGGGAGGCATCCTCATCGGAGCCGATGTTGGCCGCGACCTCTATTCTGGTGCCGTCTCGAGTGACTGCCGGTTCGTGCGCCCGCTCCGCCGCTCCCTGGCTTGCCCTTCGTTGCTGTTCCTGTTTACCCCGCAACCGGTTGACCACGTTCTGGGAAGGTTCTATGAAGACCTGCCCGCTCTCGCCGTCGAAGGCCATCGGTGTGCCGGGTTCGATGGGTGGCAGGTCGACTCCCACCACCGCAGGCAGGCCCATGCCTCGGGCGAAGACCGCTATGTGGGAGGTGGCGCTGCCTTCCTCGGTGCACAGTCCCAGGGCCATTCCGGGCGGGATGGTGGCGGTCTCGGAAGGAAAGAAGTCCGTCGCCACCAGAACCGACGGCACCTTCAGGTGGTCCCATGTTTCCAGGGGGACTCCCAGGATGGACTTCAGGAGTTGGGTGCCCACGTCCCGGACATCGGCGGCCCGGGCTGCCAGGTACTCGTCTTCCAATGCCTCCAGCATCGCCGCCGATTCTTCCGTGACCTGCTGCGTCGCCGCCTCGGCGCACATGGAGTCGTCTTCGATGAGCATGCGGATTTCACCGGTGAACTCGGGATCCTCCAGCAGGAGAAGATGGGCTCCGATCACTTCCGCCTCCTCGGAGTCCTCCCCGTGGAGTTCCTGCAGCCCGACCAGCCGGTCGCGGACCATTGCTTCGCTCCGAGTCAGCTTCTCCACCTCAGCGTGGGTGTCCTCCACCCGGCGGATGCTGACATCGGGGAGGGTTGATGAGTGCAGATAGGCGGGTCCGATGGCGATTCCGGGCGAGGCGCCGATGCCGTATCGTTCAATCATGGTGAGTCTCCGGTAAGTGCGTCCTGGCGGCGCCGCAGCGCCACTATGTGGGAGGATTCGTCCAGGGCAACGTCATGGTAGGTGAGGGGATCGCCGGTCTTCACCGGCGAGGTCACAACGGCTCCCGGCGCCAATCCCACAGGTAGGAAGCGTTCTCCGGCCGCTGTTGCGGCCTTTACGATCATGCCGTATACACGGTACCCACCCAGGTCTGCGATCTTCTCGCCAGGCGACAGGTTTCGCTTGGCGAACGCCACCGTTTCGGCGGTGGGAGGGCGGTCGGTGGCAAGGGCGGTCTCTCCGGCCAGCACCGCACGGGCGATCGAGATCGGGGTTTCTATGTTGGCCAGGTGATAGGGGCGGTAGAGCGCGTAGTAGGGTCCCGGTCCCATAGACAGGTAGCCAAGGTCGCGGATGAGCTTGGGATGGTCGGTGGTGAACACCACGAAGACCCCGGGGGCTACCCCCCGGCCGTAGTCGACCCGTCCCCTTCCGGAGAGCACTCCGCCGTCGCCGACGGGCACATAGGTTGAGGCAATGGTGTCGACCGTGACTTTCGGTCCGTGCATGCCCCGGACATCGGGAACGAAACCGATCCCGTTGGCGAGGGAGGTCATCTCCACCATGGTCTTGGTGCCGTCCACGAAGGACGCCAGCATCTTCGGGTTCATGCGTCTTCGCTGCGCCACCTCGGCCACCTTCTCGGGTGTGGCGGTGCGGTCCAACCGGTTGTTCTTGCCCTTCCCGGCGCTCACCACCTCCAAACCCAGGGAGGCGACGAAGTCGTAGAGTTCCATGATCGCTCCCGGCTCGTCGCCGCCCGAGAGCGTGTACACCACGCCGGCCCCGTCTGCCATCCGACGCAGTGCATAGCCGACGGTGGCATCGGTCTCGACATTCATCTGCAGCACATGCTTTCGAGCTTCGATGGCCCTCCGAGCAACCTGGGCTCCCACCTCGGGGATTCCGGTGGCCTCCACGGAGACATCCATCGGCTCGCTCCAGGCCAGGGAAGGGTTGGAGGTGGCCACCCTCAGCCCGTCGGAGAGGGCGCGCAGGGCCACGTCGGCATCTTCGGTCTCGACCACATTCGACGGCGTCAAGCCCGCTGAGGTGAAGGCTGCCAGAGCCCGGCCCGGGGCGGAATCGACCACCACGCTCGGCTCGATTCCGTCCATCTGTTCCAGCATCACCGCCAGCCCCTCTCCCATCTGCCCGGCGCCCACCAGGCCGACCCGGATCCTCCGGCCGCTTTGCTCCAGGTCGCGGAGCCGACGGTGAAGCATCAGGTGTCGGCTCCGAGCGTGTCGAGAAGGCTCCGGTGGAACAGGCCGTTGGTTGCCACGACGAAGGGTGTGGCGGTTTCCACCGGCCGTCCGGCCTGGTCGGTGACCATTCCCCCCGCCTCCAGGACCATCAGCACTCCGGCGCCCATGTCCCAGGGGGAGAGGTCCTCCTCCCAGTAGCCGTCCAGCTTGCCGCAAGCCACCATGCACAGATCGAGTGACGCCGCACCCAGGCGGCGGACCCCCTGGGCGACTCGGAGCACCCTCCGGAACCGGGTGTCGCAGATCTCGGTTCGCTCGCTCCGGTTGTAGGGAAACCCGGTGACAATCAAGGCATCGCCGAGATCAGCGACCCGGCCGACCCTCACCTGTGACCCGTTCAGCCATGCTCCCTCGCCGGCCACCGCCGTGTACTCGTTTCCTGAGTTGACGTCAACCACCACTCCCACGGACGGAGAGTCATCGATCCACAGCGCCACCGACACCGCTACCCAGGGGAACCCACGGATGAAATTGGTGGTGCCGTCGATGGGATCCACCAACCACACCCGCCCCCGGGCGGGAAGTTCCCCTCCGCTCTCTTCCCTCACCACGGGATCGTCCGGGCGGTGCCGGGACAGCACATCGAGAATCGCTCGCTCGGACCGGTGGTCCACATCCGTAACCGGATCGGAGTCACCCTTGAAGAAGATGTCTGTCGGCCGGTCCAAAGCGGCCGCCACCAATTCCGCACCCGCCCGGGCCGCTGCCAAGGCAACTGCAGGATCGGAAGAGCCTGCGCCCCAGGGTGGGGACTGTGTCATACCCTTGCGCTATCTTTGGCCACCGATGGCTGATAGTAACTACGAACAAAAGGAGAAGGATTACCGCCGCCCGTGGTACGAGGCGCATCGGCGTCGTTTCGAATTCGACCGGGAAGCGGCTGAAGCTCAGACTCAGTGGCACAGCACCGCCAAGTTTTATGAATTCATCACTGGACGAGGCTTGCCGGGTGCTTCGTCGGAACGTTCCGAGACCTATTTGAATCAGATTCGAGACATAGACGAAGACTATGAGCGGTTTGAACAGGTAGCGAATTGGTGGGAGAAGCACAAGCCGGTCCTTATCGATCCCGTGCTCGTTGAGCGTTTTGAGTTC